>JAMOPB010000455.1 GCA_027064945.1 Candidatus Cloacimonadota bacterium | reverse complement strand
TTTATTATGTGCTTTAGCAACCAATTTATCATCTTTTACAAGTAATGCAGCAATCGGCACTTCATTTTGTTGAAATGCCGATTTTGCATGTTCTAAAGCTAAATTCATCCAATATTCATCAGATTTTTTTTGCATCAAAGTTTTCTATTTAATTTGCTTAAGATATTTGAAATAATCACTATCAGTACTAAGAATCAGAGTATTATTTTCACCAATAGTTTGTTCATAAGTTTCTAAGGTTTTCATAAATTCATAGAACTTTGGATCTTTATTATAAGCATTAGCATAGATTTTGATAGTTTCAGCATCCGCTTTACCTTTAATCTCTTGTGCTGTTTGATATGCTTCAGATTCTATTTGATCCAATTCTTTCCGCATTCTACCAAGAATTTCAGCAGATTTTCCTTCACCTTCAGAGCGATATTGTGCAGCAATTTTATTACGTTCGGAGACCATTCTATCAAATACTTTTGATTGAACTTCTTTATTGTAGTTTAATCTTTTTATTTCCACATCAATCAGTTCAATTCCATATTCGGAAATTTTACTTAATGAATTGTCATAAATAAGCTCTGCAATAGCGGCTCTACCTTTTTTGATTTTTTCTATCTTATTATCTTCACCAAAACTACTTGGCTGATATTCATTTGTAAACAGCATTTCGCGATTTGAACTACGCACAATATCAATCAATTTGTGAGAACTGATAATATCTCTGGTTGTACCGGAAATAATATCATCCAATCTACTATGTGCATTAGCTTCAATGCGAGTTGTTTCATAGAATTTTAATGGATCAACAATTTTCCAACGTGAAAAAGTATCAAGCCAGATATATCTTTTATCAGAAGTAGGAATTTGTTTTGCATCACCATCCCATTCTAAGATACGTTTATCAAAGTAGTGTACTTTTTGGATAAATGGTATTTTAAAATTCAAGCCGGCGTTTAATTTTGCATTACCTACCGGTTTACCAAATTGGGTGATAATAACTTGTTCTGTTTCATCAATAATGTAAAATGCATTAAATAAGATGATGAAAGCTAAAATTATAATTAAAAGTAGTGTCTTTTTCATCTTATTTTCCTCCTTTATCGAGGTTCAACAGAGGTAAGATTCCACTTTGGTCTTCATCCACGATAAATGTTTTTTCAACTTTTGGTAAAATCTTCTGCATAGTTTCCAAATACATTCTCTTCTTTGTAATATTTTTTGAAACTTTATAACTTTTGTATATATCGATAAACCTTTGGGCATCTCCATTCGCTCTATTTACACGTTCGATTGCATAACCTTCCGCTTCCACGATTATTCGTTTTGCTTTACCTCTGGCTTCAGGAATCACTTTGTTATAGTTTTCCCACGCTTGATTGATGATTTTTTCCTTTTCCTGTTTAGCTGAGTTCACATTATTAAATGCCGGTCTCACCGGTTCAGGTGGATTAACATTTTGCAAATTCAATGTAACAATTTCAATTCCTGTTTCATATTTAGCAAGTTGCTCTTGCATTTCCACCATTGCAAGATCTGCAATTTCCTTTCTACTAAGAACAATTACCTCATCCACACTACGATCACCGACAAATTTTCTTACAACAGATTCGGAAACATCACGTAAGGTTTCTTGAACATTTCTCACTTTGAAGAGGAATTTCACAGGATCTTGAATACGATATTGAACTATCCATTCTACATCAGCAATATTCAAATCACCGGTAAGCATTATTGCTTCATCATTATAAGATTTACTTGAATATTGAGTTTTTACTCCGGCATGAACAGTGCGAAAACCAAATTCTTCTTTATAAACTTGTTTCACTTTAACTTTTGTAAGCATATCAATTCCAAATGGAATTTTAAAATGCAATCCGGGCTGAGTAGTATCGATATACTTTCCAAACCTCTGAATAACCCCCACTTCTTCAGGATTTACAGTGTATAATCCGGTAAAAATGAATGCTACCACAGCAAGCACAATAACAATACCAAAAATCTTTTTCGCAGTGATTTTAGGTATCTTTTTCGTAGCTTTTATTTCTTCAAAATCTTTCATCAAGCCTCCTTGATTATTCGCTAACAATTATAAGGAATTTTCATAAATTATTTAGCTATTCCTCTTCATTTCCTTCACTAATAAATTCTAATTGATCACTACTAACTTGCACGGAAACTGCTTGTCGTAGTACGTTAATTTTTAAAATCACTTCTTTGACATTCTTCTGATCTTTCACAACTCCTGTCAAGCCTTCAAATGGCCCGGCTGTAATTAATACTTTATTTCCCTTCTCGAAGAATTCGGTAGGTTCCATTTTTGCGCCTTTTGTCTTGCCTAAATGAATTTGTTTTAATTCATAAATTAATTCTTCTTCATTTCGAACACGAAGGAATGTAACGATATGTCCAGTGCGAATTATAGATTTTTTTTTCTCAAAATCACATTTTACAAAAATATACCCGGAAAAAAGAGGTTTTGTAAAAGTAACTTTTCTATCTGAATAAATTCTCACACTATCGGTTAATGGTAAATAATAATGAATTCCATTTTCCGCAGCATACTTAGCTAATTTTTTTTCTCTTTTGGGTTTTGTATAAACCACCATCCATTTTTCATTTTCCGAAATTTCTAAATCACCAAATAATTCATCGGTTAAGATTGGTTCATGAGTTGCCATATTTTCCCTTAAAAATTGGACATCTACAAAAAAAAGTAGATGCCCATATATAAATTAAAAACTATAAAAAATTGTTTTACATTCTAACTAAATTTTCTGCTTTTATTCCATCACAAGCAAGTCTTGTATCAAGAATGAGTTTAGCACGTTTCACAATATCTTCATAATCATAAGCACTATGATTTGTAACGATAATTACCGCATCATAATCTTCAATATTATCCAAGCCAACAGAAGTGTAATGCTTGTCATTCAATTCATTATGGAATGTTGGAACATGAGGATCATTGTAATCAAAATCTGCGCCGTTATCTTCCAAAATACAAATTAAATCTTGAATTGGAGATTCACGCATATCTTCGATATCTTTTTTATAAGCAGCACCTAAAAGTAATATTTTGCTACGAGAAATTGCAAGCCCTTTTTTATTAAGAAGTCTTCCTAATTTTGCAATAACAAATTCCGGCATAGAATTATTAATTTCACCTGCTAATTCGATAAGACGTGTATGATAATTATATTCTCTTGCTTTCCAAGTAAGATAGAAAGGATCAAGAGGAATGCAATGTCCACCGATTCCAGGACCAGGATAGAAAGCCATAAATCCATAAGGTTTTGTTTTAGCAGCTTCAATCACTTCCCAAACATCAAGTCCCATTTTTTCACATAAAATTGTCATTTCATTAGCAAGAGCAATATTTATATTACGGAATGTATTTTCGTAAATTTTTTCCATTTCAGCTATTGCAGGAGATGAAACCAAATGAATAGGTGCATCTAAAATTGCTTCATAAAAAATCTTTGATAATTCATTACATTGCTCAGTCATACCACCAACAACTTTTGGAGTATTATTTGTTTTATAATCTTTATTACCGGGATCTACACGTTCAGGAGAAAAAGCCACAAAAATATCTTTACCAACTACAAAACCTTTTTTCTCAAATGCCGGTGCTACTATCTCTGCTGTTGTTCCCGGATATGTAGTACTTTCCAAAATAACCAAAGTATCTTTGCTCACAGTTTCTGCCAGTGATTTTACAGAAGAACGTACATAAGATGAATCCGGCTGCTGGTATTTATCCAATGGAGTAGGAACAGCTGTCATAATAACATCACATTCGTTCATTACATCATAAGATAAACTTGCAGATAACATCTTTTTTTCTACCAATTCTTTCAATTCAGCATCATCTACATCGCCGATATAATTCTCCCCTGCGTTTACTGAATCTACTGCATGTTTACTAACATCTACGCCAATAACTCGAAATCCTTTTCTAGCTACGGTAACAGCCATTGGTAATCCAACATATCCCAAACCGACAACACCAACAACAGCAGTCTTGTCTTGAATCTTCTGTTTTAAACTCATTCTCTAACCTCTTTTTTTACTTATATTTATTTTAGTATCTATAATGCTCTGATTTAAAAGGACCTTCTTGTGAAACTCCAATATATTTAGCTTGCTTCTCACTTAATTTAGTTAGTTTCACACCGAGCTTACTTAAATGCAAACGAGCTACTTCTTCGTCAAGTTTTTTTGGTAACCTGAAAACACCCAAATCATAATCATCCTGCCATAAACTAATTTGTGCAAGAACTTGGTTCGTGAAAGAATTGCTCATCACAAACGATGGATGTCCGGTAGCATTGCCCAAATTCACCAGTCTGCCCTCTGAAAGTAAAATTATGGAATTTCCTTTGGGAAAGAATATCTGATCAACTTGTGGTTTGATATTTATCTTTTTTATTTTTGGTAAAGCATATAATTCATTTACTTGGATTTCATTATCAAAATGTCCGATATTGCAAACAATTGCTTGATCCTTCATCTTTTGCATATGCTCTACACGAATCACATCACAATTCCCTGTTGCCGTAACAAAGATATCAGCATTTTCCAAGCTATCTTCCAATGTTGTTACTTCAAAACCTTCCATAGCTGCTTGCAATGCACAAATCGGGTCAATTTCCGTTACAATTACTCTAGCTCCAAGACCACGCATCGATTGAGCACAACCTTTTCCTACGTCTCCATATCCGCAAACGACTACTACTTTTCCTGCAACCATTACATCAGTTCCTCTTTTTATTCCATCGGCAAGGGATTCTCTGCAACCGTAAAGATTATCAAATTTTGATTTTGTAACTGAATCATTTACATTTATAGCAGGAAAAAGAAGTTCTCCTTTTTCCATCATCTGATACAATCTATGCACGCCTGTGGTCGTTTCTTCGGAAACTCCACGAATATGTTTTCCAATTTTAGTCCATTTTTGTGGGAATTTATTCAGATCGGAAATTATAGTATTTTGCAAAATAGAGAATTCGCTATTATCTTCACGCAAACTTGGAGTTTTTTCTGCATTTTCCAATCTTGTTCCTTCATGAACCATCAAAGTTGCATCTCCCCCATCATCCACAATAAGATCAGGTCCTAAATTATCTCCAAAGGTAAGAGCTTGCTTTGTACACCACCAATATTCTTCCAAAGTTTCACCTTTCCACGCAAAAACCGGAATAGCTTTATTGGCAATCGCAGCAGCAGCATGATCTTGAGTAGAAAAAATATTACAACTCGCCCATCGGACATCCGCACCTAGTTCAACAAGTGTTTCAATTAGAACAGCTGTTTGAATAGTCATGTGCAAACTTCCCATAATTTTTGCACCGGCAAGTGGTTTTTCCTCTTTGTACTTTTCTCTTAATGCCATCAATCCCGGCATTTCTTTTTCTGCAATATTAATCTCTTTTCTACCATAATCCGCAAGATTAATATCTTTGATTTTGTAGTCTTTCATTTTCCCACCATAAAAAAAAGCGAGAATTTTCACTCCCGCTTATTTTTTTTATTTTTTAGTATCTTCTATTATCGTTTCGTTTATTACCATAATCTCTTTTAGGCCTGCGATCTCTATCATTTCTGCGATCATTATTCCTTGGTCTGTCTGAACTATTGCCTAAAGAAAAAGCACTTGCTGCCGGTTCTGCGTTTCCAGGAACATCCTTCATAGAAAGTTTTACTTTACCACGATCATAACCAATTACTTTTACATTAACTTCATCGCCTACTTTAACCATATCACTAACACTATTTATTCTTCCGGTATGAAGTTCAGAAATATGAACAAGACCTTCTTTTGTTTCACTCATGAATTTTACAAATGCACCGTAACTTTCTACACGTGAAACAGTTCCTCGATAAATTTTTCCAATTTCAGCATCAGATACTATATCTTTGATAATTCCCATAGCTTTTTGAATTGATTCAGCATTATTAGAAGAAACACTTACATTTCCATCATCATCGATATCAACTGCTGCGCCTGAAACTTCAATAATGTGTTTTATCATCTTACCACCGGAACCTATCACAGCACCAATTTTATCGGAATCAATCTTAATTGATTCAATTCTTGGAGCAGTTTCTGCAACTTCTTTACGTGGTTCAGAAATGCAAGCAGTAATTTTTTCTAAAAGATAAAGTCTGGCAACTTTTGCTTTAGCAAGAGCAATTTCCATTATATCTTCGTTAATCCCTTCGATTTTGATATCCATCTGCATTGCAGTGATTCCATCTACAGTTCCTGTAACTTTGAAATCCATATCACCAAGGTGATCTTCTAAACCCATAATATCTGTAAGAACGCAATAATCATCGCCTTCCATAATAAGACCATTAGCAATACCCGCAACA
>JAMOPB010000454.1 GCA_027064945.1 Candidatus Cloacimonadota bacterium | reverse complement strand
AGGTTCTCCCCAGATTATCTGACCCGTTTGGTATGTTACCTTTTTTCCATTTCGATCTACAGATTTACCATTACTTTCCATGTCAGCTTGTTGTAAATAAGCTGGGAAGCGATGTAAATATTGATCATAAGGCAAAATCGCACAAGATTCAGCTCCAAAAAAATTATTATACCATATTCCTATTAATGCCAAATTTAAAGGAATATTTTCGCTTGGAATGGAATTTCTGAAATGCTCATCTATTTCTGCTGCTCCGGTTAGCATTTTTGAGTAATTGTCATAGCCAATTGCACAAGAAATAGATAATCCTATGGCACTCCAAAGTGAATATCTGCCACCAACCCAATTCCAAAACTCAAACATATTTTCAATTCCGAAATTTTCCACACCTTTCTTATTTGTAGAAATTGCAACAAAATGTTTTGAGATATTGCTTTTATCGGAAAATTGCAAAAACCATTCTCGAGCTGAACGAGCATTTGTCATAGTTTCCTGAGTGGTAAATGTTTTGGAAGCAATCATAAAAAGAGTTGTTTCCGGATCTAAATCTTTTAGAGTTTCAGCTAAATCCGTGCCATCAACATTGGAAATAAAATGTGGTGTGATATTTTCCCAATAAGCTTTCAATGCTTCACAAACCATTACAGGACCAAGATCTGATCCACCAATTCCAATATTGACAATATCTGTAATAGGTTTTCCTGAATATCCTAACCACTCACCATTCCTGACCTGATCCGAAAATTCTTTTATCTTCTTTTGTTCATTTTTTATTTTAGGAATGATATTTTCCCCATCTACTATAATTTCGTCTTTATTGCTTCGCAATGCTGAATGCAAAACTGCTCTATTTTCCGTAACATTTATCTTGTCTCCGGAAAATATTTTTTCTATTGCATCATCTATTTTACATTCTTTTGCAAGCTGATAAAGTAATTCCATTGTTTCTTCAGTAATAATGTTTTTGGAATAATCAAATAAAAAATCACTAAATTTAATATGAAACTTCTCAAAGCGAGATGGATCTTGAGCAAACAAATCGCGCATATGAGTTTTTTTTATTTCATGAAAATGATCTGTAAGATCTTGCCAAGCGTTCGTCGTAGTTGGGTTAATGTTTTCTAACATTATTAGCTCCTTGAGAAATTTTAGGAAATTTTGGAAAACTTGTTTTTTTCGTGCAAGTGAAATTTTTATCCGGTAATAATAACTTGGATTATACTTATGCTCAAATAGAAAGAACCATTGTGGATAACTGGTGTATAAGTGTGGATACAATTGGGTATAACTACCTATTAATCCCGCTTTTTTAATATCTTTTTGTAAAAGATCCCGTTAATTGTGAAAAGTCACTAAATAGACTTAATTAACTATTTTATTATGCTTTTACGGGTTTGATTGATTTTGGGATAAGAGCAGATATACTCAGGGTTTATGCCCATTTCTCTGTTTTTTTTCTTTGTGGATAAATTTGTGGATAAGTGAGTAGATAACCTTAGTTTCTATTTTTATAACTTGCTATTTTATAAATCATTAGAATAAATAAATAAACCTTTCACAATATGTAAATGTTGGATTTGTGGATAACTTTTAATTGAATACTATTTCAGGTTTATTATTTTTGTATTAGCAATAAGTTTTTATAAATAAAGAATACAATAAACCTGTGATTAAAATGTGGATAACATGGCATTTTTTTTAATTGCTAAGAATAGAAATGAGTTTGGATAACCCAATTAAATCCGAATATATCTACAATCTGTGAATAACCTCTTACGGGGAATTTAATTTCCTCACACCTTATGAATAGTGTTCATTTTATCCACATTAATTATTACTTTCTGGATTGTAATTCATTTGTCTTACATCTTTTTATGATAAATTTTCATTATTCTATTTTTGGGGAATAATTGAATCTGCAGCAGTAATAAAATCAGATTAATAAAACGCATACGTTAATGATTCATTTTTTTTAATCTTCGATACAACGCATAAGGAGAAATACCCAACAACTTAGCTGCTTCCACTTGCACATTATTTGTTCTTCTAAGTGCTTCAGCGATAAGCTTATTCTCATTTTCTTCCAGATTTAGATTGTTTAGTTCTTCCTTAACGGAAGAATTAGATTGATTAGAATTTACTAAAAAAATATCTTCCTTATTTATCTTATTGCTATCTCCAAATAATATCAATCTCTCGATTATGTTATTTAATTCTCTTACATTTCCGGGATAATCATAATCGCAAAGCATATTAATAGCAGCTTGTGAAATAACAGGTCGTTTCTTCTTTAATTTATTGGAAATCATATTTACAAAATACTCAATCAATAATGGAATATCTTCTTTTCTCTCTCGCAATGGCGGAATGTGAATTTCAATTGTATTTATTCGGTTTAGCAGATCAAAGCGGAATTTATTTTCATCGATCAAACTATAAATATCTTTGTTGCTGGCAGAAACAAGGCGGAAATCTGTTTTGCGATTTTTGTTATCACCCAATCTCTTAATAACTTTATTTTCTAAAACACGCAGTAGATTTGCCTGAATATCCTGTGGCATTTCAGAAATTTCATCAAGAAAAATCGTGCCATTATTTGCTTCCTCAAAATAACCGATGTGATCGTATGAGGCTCCCGTAAAAGCTCCTTTCTTATGGCCGAATAATGCACTTTGCACCAAACCTTCACAAAACACAGCACTGTTCACAGCCACAAAAGGTCCTGTGTGGCGAACGCTTGCGTAGTGGATCAATTTTGCGATCAGATCTTTTCCGGTTCCGGATTCTCCTAAGATGAGAACGCTTGCTTCCGAGCTGCGGGATGCGAGAAAAGCTTTTTTGATAACGCTATCCATTACTAAACTTTTTCCAATGATCTGGCTTCCTATTTTGTTGTTCATTTCGAGTGAGATCAAAGAAAGTCCCTCACTGAATTTATACTGACCACTTCTTCCCGCTTCATAAGAAACCTCTTTTTTTTTCTCTTTTTCCTTATGAGATTCTTCTTCTTTTTCTTTGGCTTTTATATATTTCATTATTGTTATATACGCTTTTGTTGGTTGATCTATCTTGAAATAACAATTGGAGAGTTTTCGTAATATTGATATAATTCTGTTTGTATGTCCTAATTCATTACTGAGTTTTTGAGATTTTCTAAAATAAATAATTGCCTGCTTTAGCTGTTCATTATTCATATATGCATTTGCCAGATTATAATAACAATCATTTAGTAGTCTTGCAAATATCTTTTCATCTGCAATACTGATAACTTTTTGAAAATATGAGATAGCTTTATCATACTCCCGCTTTCGATTAAAAAGAATTCCCAGATTTATTAAACTCGTTAATAAAATCGTTATTTTATTCTTTTCCTCAGCATATTTTTTAGCTTTTAGCAAATGTGTTTCTGCAATATCATATTTTTCTAAAACATACTCATTTATAGAATTATTTATTAAAATTGAATAATAGTAATAAGGATTCTTCTTGTGCATCCATTCTAAGGGTAACTTATTGTAATATTCCATAGATTTTTTATGATTTTGTATAGTTGCATAACACGCTGCAATATTTCCAACAATGGATATAAAATTTCCATTTTGGGGATTATTGTCTAAAAGATTTAATGCTTTTATTAAGTATCCAATTGCTTCATTTATCTGCTCTGTTTTCATCTTTAATATTCCAAGAGCGGCAAGAGCTTCGTGCATAGCAAATTGATAATTATTCGTATTTGCAAACTCCAAACCTTGTAAAAAATATTTCTCAGCTGTTTTATAATCCCCTTTTTCAATATAGATAGAACCTAAATTTGTGTATCTGCCTGGATATGATAATATATCACCGTTTTTATTTAATAATTCTAAAGATAATTTTGAGAACTTTATCGCCGGATCAAATTTCTGCTGAATCTTCAATAAATAGCCAAATGAATTATAAATACTGATTTTATTATTGTCGTCTTCAATTAAATCATTGAATTCTTCAAAGATTGGGAAGAATTTATTAAATCTATCTTTATCACTTGTTTTTCTTATAAACAAAAAAATAATTTGCAGTGCTTTACCAAATTGCTTCTTCAAATCAATACTGGGAGTATCATCAAACTTAAGATATTCTCTCCAAGCTTTCATAAATTTATCAAAAAAAATATATATATCATTATTTCTTTGATTCAAGCAGATTCCTAAAATATCAACAAGTATTCTAAACTCATCAATTTTTCCGGCTTCTTTCAGTTCAGATAACTTCACATTTAATTCTTCCATTTTTCAACTCCGGCGATTTCGTAATTACTGCGTAATCGAATGGCGTAATCGCTAGTTTTAGTCAAGCTCTTCCTTTCTTAAAAAATAGTTTAGCAGTATCCTGTTTTGTAATTGTTTATAAACAAAGGGGATAGGAATATCTCATATCATATGTATAGTTTGGTACAATTCTTGTTATATATATAATTATCAAAAATTGATAGGGAATAAAATGAAAGAAAATAAAATTAAAAGTATTAGTGAATTAATTGAGAAACCGGAAAAGAGAACTGTCGGTTTTACTGTAACTTATGAAGATGGGAAAGTTCACAATTTTTATATTCTGGGGGATGATTATGAACAATACGAGGAAATTCAAAAAATTAAAATGAAGTATAACAAATATAAAAAAAAGATTAAATAAAGAACAGGAGGAAGTATGGAAAAGAGAAACATTTTCAATCAAAGATCAATTATTAACGTGATTGTGTTTGCTTTAATGTTAATGATTTTAGGACAATTGCAGGCAACAAAGTATTATCACAATACAAATATCACATCCAATGAAACGTGGTGTGCTCCAGATACACATTATGTATCTTCAAATATTTCTGTTGTTAGCGGGGTAACATTAACCATTGGAGCAAATTGCGATAATATTTATCTTCAACACAATTTAACGATCAATGGTGTACTGGATGCTTCCGGAGGTACATTCAATGGTACCGGTGGAGGGCTGAAATTATATAATGTTTCCGAAGAATGCTATGTCTCAGATGCGGATTTTAACTCTTGCAGTGTAACTATAGAGAATTGCACCAATACTCTTGTTCCTACTATCATAAATTCTACTTTTAACAATTCGGGATTAACGATTAGAGATAATTCGGATCCTGACATTGTTAATTGCACTTTTAACGGTGGTTCGATGACTATTACTCACTATTCAAGTCCTCACATTGTAAATTGCAACGGTGCTGCAATTGAAGTAAGAAATGGTTCTTCCCCGACAATTGAATCTTGCACATTTGATGATCATGCCACTGGTGCTTATATATATCAGGGTGACACCGTAACTTTCACCGATTGTTCCTTTGATAATAATACTACTCGCGGAGTTTTAGTCGAAAATGTAGTAACTCTCAGTTTCACGGATTGCCATTTCAATAATAATTTAGAAGGCGTTAATATTCATAGCATCAATAACGGTACTGCAACAGTAACATTTACAAACTGTGTTGCCGATACTAATGATGCAGCCGGTATGATAATCCACGGAAACTATGAAGCATCTGTAACAATTGCCAATTCATTTATAAGACATAATGGTGCCGGTTTTTATTCAACAGGTGACTTGGTTATCTCCGACACGGTAATTTTGGAAAACGGCGGTGATGGCATTCATGCAACAGGTGATGTCACACTTTCGTATGTAGATATTTATGGGAATGAAGGTTGCGGTTTAAATTTAACAGGAGCGGATGCAATTTTTACCATTATAGATGAAGTTGGGATTTATGGGAATGATTCTGTGGCGGTTAGGGTTCATCCAAATATTGTCGGGCAACTACCTGCAGATAATATATTGTGTATGGGTACTAACAATCCGGATGGAGTTTATGTTATCGGTGGTAATATAACTCAAAATGCTATATGGTTGAAAAGACCTAATCATTATAATATTTATGGAGAGGTAACAGTAGAAGAAAATGCTACATTGCAATTACCTACAAATAGCGATTTATATTTCGATGATAATACCGGACTTAAAATTATTGGAGTTATTTTAGCAGACAGTGTAAAATTTGAACCAATTTCAGACGGAAATTGGGAAGGTATTCACTTTTATTATAATGATCTCGGAAGTATTCTAAATGCTTGTGAAATTGACAGAGCAGGATTCAGAGATGATACATCTTACGGACCTGCCAGCATAATGATTCGTAGTGCTGATCAGGACAGCTCGGTAACTATTACGGGATGTGAAATAAATAATGGTAACGGTCATGGAATTTACATGTATCAAACCAACCCTCTTATAGATAACTGTACAATTGAAAACTGTGATGGAAACGGGATTGATATAATGTGGTCGGATCCCATAATTAAAAATACTGCAATTTCATTGTGTGATAGTTGTGGAATCTATATTGGTTCAGCATCAGAACCGTATATAGATAACTG
>JAMOPB010000453.1 GCA_027064945.1 Candidatus Cloacimonadota bacterium | reverse complement strand
AAACAAAGTTTGTTTGAATAAATTTTAAAGAAAAAATTGTGAGTAAGACGATAATAACAAAAGATAAAAGGAAGACAAATTTACTGGCTCTTCCGATTATTATTGAAGCATTTTCTCGCATATTCTCAGCCGATTCTGAAAATTCGGAATCGATTTTTTCCAAAAGGGAAAAAATGTGTTCTTTTTCCAAGTTAACTTCGTCCATCTGTAGTTGCAATTCATTTGCTATATTAGTGAATTCTATAAGATATTCCTGATATGTTTCTAAATTCGTTTGAATCAAATATGCATACTTAGATATTTCCGGTTCAGATGCATTTAACGTTCTAATTCTAAGTAAAAGATTATCCATTAAATCCAAAATTTGTTTTTCATATTCTGCACAAGACGAATCAAAATGATTTAAGCATAATTTCATATAGAGAATATTAATTTTATGAAGAGTTTCTTGGTAACCTACAGTTAGAATTGATAATTGCTCGAGTATCGAAGTATTTTCTCCTTGCAAAACTTGATCAATTGTTTTATTTGATATTACTTTTTCTAAAGAAAGTATTGTTGTCTCTAATTGCGATTGCGCTGACTCAATTTTATAATTTAGAGTATTTAATTCGGAGTATTGCTCAAGGCAGATTAGAAGTTTTTGCTTAAAATTATCTAAATTTATTTTTACTTGAGGATTTTTAGTTTCTTTTTCAAGGTCAGTAATTTGCTTTATCAGCTCACTTTTTTCTTCTTTTAATAACTCTTTATTCCCAAAAAAAGTACTTTCTAATATGGTTGTTCTTGAAACAATTCTACTAAGTTTCCTACTCATTTCGCCATTCTTAAGAACGATTGAAAATTCCTTTGTTACAGTTTTATCAAACATCTTTTTTATGTGTTGAGATGAATATAAAATTATAAAAGATGTACTGATTAGTATCAGAAAAATAACGGAATTCATCAGTATGAATTTTGTTATTAAACTATTTGATAATTTTGAAATCTTTTTTTTCATTAAATTACTCCGGGAAAATAGATTATTCAATATTATTTTTTTCTAACTAATTCTGACCCCAACAAAATAATCGGTTTAGGAATGATTCCTAATTCTTTCATCACCGTTACATTAATTATTCGTTTACCATTATGATTTTGCGTTATTGGAATTTGTGAGACAGGTGTTCCTTGCATAGCTTTTAATAGCATTTGGGCAGCGGTTGAGCCTTGTTCTTGCCCCGTTTTTACAACTGCACAAAGTGCTGCAAATTCGACATTGTAAGAATTACTGGCAATTGTTGGCTTTCCAAAAGTATCTGCTAATATTGGCATAATTTCTTTATCCCCAAGAGGATTTCCGCTTTTATCGGTTATACCTTCTAATGAAGCCATAAATAGTACATCGCACTTTTTTTTGAGCTCTTTGACCATTGCAATAGCTTCCAACATTGTTTTTGGCTGTTTAAATGAAATGAATTTCGCAGGATAACTATTTAATTCTTTTTTTACTTGCCTTAGCACACCTTCCGCCGAAGGGCTATTACGCATTATGAAGCCAAAAGATTCTATTGTAGGATCAAATTGTTGTGCAAATGAAATTGATTCACTGATGTGCAATCTTTCTAAAATACCGGAAACATTTTTAGCCGGATACTTATATTTTTCAGGTTCGGCATTAACGCCACAGAACATTACAGGAGTTTCTACTTTGTCCATCAAATATGGCACTACAAATAGTGATTGAGCATTATCATCAGCAGCAATTACTCCATCAGGTTTGAAATCCAGATAAAATTGATACGCTTCTTCTGCTTTTTTTTCACCATTTGCAAAATCTTTTTTTGTGTTTAAATAGAAATATCTGATATCACCGGAATCATTAAAAACTGATTCAATTCCTTCTTTGATTTCTAATACCCAAGGGAAATCTTTTTCATAACTCATCACAACCAAAACTTTATAAGATTCAGCTTTGCATTCTGTAGTAATTAAAATCATTAAAATTATGATAAGGATTATTGAAAAAGATAATTTTGCTTTAAGCATATTTACCTCTTGCTTAATAATTTTATTAACAATTATAAATTCGCCCAAATTTGATATTTAACAATCTTCTTGTCAATGGAACAATTTGCTAACATGAAGTATTTTCCTAATGATTGATAACATCTAAGATCTTTATTCATTTTTTTTACAAGTGATCAAGTGACGCGTGATGAGTAATGAGTAACTAGTGACTAGTAAGAAGTAACAAGGAAAAGAAAAAACAATTTGACATAATAGCTCCCTTGAATTAAGTTAGCCTTAGAAAACATTAGTGGTGTTAGCTAATAATTAAATATAAAAAAAAAGAAATATATATTTGGAGGACGTATGAAGTTGAAGGAGATGACCGTTGGAAGCAATGGTAAAATTGTTGGTTTTTTAACTAAAGACAGGCACTATCGCCAAAAACTTATGAGAATGGGATTGGTAAAAGGAGAAAATTTTACAGTTGTCCGCAAAGCACCAATGGGCGATCCAATTGAATTAAAAATCAAAGGCTACAGTTTAACAGTAAGAAAAGATGAAGCTGATGCTTTAGATGTGGAGATAATATCATGAAAAAGATAACTATTGCTTTAGCAGGAAATCCCAATAGTGGAAAAACTACTCTTTTCAATGCTTTAACAGGATCAAAACAAAGGGTTGGAAACTGGCCTGGTGTAACTGTAGAGCATAAAGAAGGTAATTATTCCTTTCAAGGTGTAGATGTAGAAGTTATCGATTTGCCGGGTATTTATTCATTTTCCGCTTACTCTCTCGATGAAAAAGTTTCTCGTGATTTTTTACTAAATGAAAAACCGGATTTGGTTGTAAATATTTTGGATGCGACAAACCTCGAACGTAATTTATACCTTACAACTCAATTATTAGAGATGAAAATCCCTGTAATTGTTGCTCTGAATATGATGGATATTGCGAAGCAGCGTAAAATCCAAATTGAAGTGGATCATTTGGCTAGGCATCTTGATTGTTTAGTAATTCCAATGGTTGCTAATAAGAAAAACGGTTTAGATGAATTAAAAGAGCGTATCAATGAAATTGGAACTAAAAAACAAATATCTAAAACAAAAGTTCAATACGATTCTGTTGTAGAAAATGCAATTAAGAGAATAACAGAAAAAACCAAAGATATTAGCAAAAAACAAAAAATAGATAATAGATGGTTGGCGATCAAGCTTTTGGAAGCTGATGAAACCGCTATCGAGATCACCAATAACAAATTTGAACAATTAATAGATGAAGAAGCAGCAAAAATAGAAAAACATACAGGGGATGAAGTTGATATTGTAATTGCTGATGGTCGTTACGGATTCATTCACGGATTATCACGTGATGTAGTTCATCGACGAGATGAAATGAAAAAAACAGTATCGGACAATATTGATAAGTTTGTATTAAATCGTTTTTTGGGAATTCCTATTTTCTTAGGAGTGATGTATATTATATTTATGCTAACTATCAATGTTGGTGGTGCTTTTATAGATTTCTTTGATATTTTCACAGGCACAATTTTAGTAGATGGTTTAGGACATTTATTGGAAAATCTTCATTTCCCTTTATGGTTAATAACTCTTCTTGCCGATGGAATAGGTGGTGGTATTCAAACCGTTTCAACTTTCATACCTCCAATATTCTTCATATTCTTATCTTTATCATTTTTGGAAGATTCAGGATATATGAGTAGAGCAGCATTTGTAATGGATAGATTTATGCGCTTTATCGGTTTGCCGGGAAAAGCATTTATTCCAATGCTGGTAGGATTTGGATGTAATGTTCCTGCAATTATGGCAACTAGAACTTTGGAAAATAATCGAGATAGAATTCTTACAATTCTAATGAATCCATTTATGAGCTGTGGAGCAAGGCTTCCGGTTTATGTTCTATTTGCAACTGTATTTTTCCCAAAAAACGGTGGACTTGTAGTTTTCTCTATCTATATGATCGGAATAATTTTAGCAGTGCTATCCGGTTTACTTTTTAAGAAAACTATCTTAAAAGGAGAAACTTCAACTTTTGTAATGGAGCTTCCACCCTATCATATTCCTACATTTAACGGAATTATGATGCATACTTGGGATAAATTAAAAAGTTTCATCGTTCGAGCAGGACAAGTAATTATCATCGTAGTAGTTGTTTTAAGTTTCTTAAATGCTATTGGAACAGACGGTTCATTTGGAAATGAAGATTCTGAAAATTCCGTACTTAGTGCTATCGGGAAATCAATTACACCAATATTTAATCCAATGGGAATTAGTAATGATAACTGGCCTGCTACAGTAGGACTTTTCACTGGAATTTTCGCAAAAGAAGCAGTTGTCGGAACTTTGGATAATCTTTACACATCACTTTCTGATGAAGTTGAAGAAGATGAAGAATTTGATTTCTGGGGCGGAATCGTAGAATCTTTCCAATCTATAAAAGATGGAATTGCGGGATTAGGAGATACTTTCTCTGATCCAATGGGCATAGCAATAGAAGAAGATTTGGGTAATTTAGAAACTCAGGCTGATGAACAAGAAGTTAACTTAAACACTTTCTCAGAGATGAAAAAGAGATTTGGAAATAGTAGTGCCGCATTTGCTTATATTTTATTTATTCTTATTTATATACCATGCGTAGCAACAATTGCAGCGGTATATAGGGAAACCAACATCAAATGGACAGTTTTCTTAGTATTCTATCTTGTGATTTTAGCTTGGATAATCTCAACTTTATTCTATCAGATAAGTACATTTGCAGCTCATCCAACAAACTCTGCATTGTGGATTATGGGATTAATCCTTACATTGGTTGCTTTCTATTTTTCATTAAAAGCAAAATCTAAAGACATAAAAGTAATGTCATAAAAGGCGGAAAAAATGTATATATTTGGAAAAGGCAGAAATTGCTGTGGCAAAAAGCATAGAAATGGTGGTGGTCATGGAGAAAGAAAATACAGACACTGCATATCGCTTTCTGAAGCTACGGAAAATCAACGATATATCATAAGAAATAATCCTGATAAACAAACCATCGAAATAGGAATTGCTCCCGGAAGCATGGTTTTTGTTCATAAAAACAAAATAAATGAAGCAAATTTGATAATTGGAGTAGGTGAAACAAGAATCATTGTTCCTCGCAAATCTGCTGAAATAATAAAGGTAAAATAAAATGTTACGAGAAATAAAAAGATTGTTCAAAGAACGGAATGCTTTGAATACAGAAGAGATAGCAAATTATCTAAAAGTATCTGAAGATAGTTTGGATGGAATGCTCCAAATTTTGGTTCGTAAAAATTTTATTCATAAAGTTGAATTTGATTGCGGGACTTGTTCCAGTGGATGTAAAAGTTGTCCTTTTGCAAAACATAAAGATTTATATGAGATAGTACATTAATAATCAAAAAAAATAAGAGGAATGGAATGAAAAAAACAGTTTTCTTAATAGTTTTCGCTGTAATGTTAATAGGTATTTTATCAGCGGAAACTACAAAAAATGAGATGAATGCAGGTGTTAATGCCAATACTAACAAAGATGAAGAAAATTCTTATACTCTTCCATATATCACACACGCTTTTGAGTTTGAGAAAAAACAATTTGTTTTGGGATTAGAATCTGAAATGATGTTAGATTTTGATGATGAATTTGAAAATGAATTTGTTCTGACAACGACTCCTAGCGTTGAATATGGTATAACAGAGATGCTAACAACCAAATTAGCACTTCCTTTGGAATATTCCGATAATGATTTATCTAAGAACTTGGAAGCAGAGTTCACATTTGGAAATTTGGAAGAAGATATTGAAGGATTAACTCCTTGGGCTTCTTTTGAGCAAGGTTTCAATCTTGGTTCTGTTTATTTTCAGGAACTTAAAGATGATGCAGAAAATGGAATTAATCTGAATTTGGATTATTCTTATTATAATGAACAGAATAACTTTATGGTTAAGCCATCTTTAGGTTTTTCAAAAGATCTTTCAGAAAACGATTCTGATATTGAGGAAAATTTCTCACTTAATTTGGCAAAAGATTTTTCAAATTGGTTAACTTTAAATGTAGGATTAGAATCTGATATTGATTTTGAATATTCAAACAATATTGAAGTTTATTTTTATCCTATCGAGAAATTTGAACTTTCAGTTTCATCAAACATCACAGAAGATGATTATGAAGTAGGTTTTGGAATTGATTATTTAATTTTTGATTAATCGGTAACTATAAATAAAATCTCTTCTTAAATCTTTTTTTTAAGGAGAGATTTTTATTGAATTGATCTTTATCTTTTCTATTTTCTACCGAACTTTTTTTCCAATTTCCCGCAATTTCTCTATTCTCTTTGCAATGCTCCATTTTGCATGCAATCATATCAGAATCAACTTCCATGATATGCAATACATTTTCACAAAAAAGATTCCTATTTTTATGTTTGTTATTCTTTTTTAAATGCTAAGAAATTAAAGATCAGCATTTTATCCG
>JAMOPB010000452.1 GCA_027064945.1 Candidatus Cloacimonadota bacterium | reverse complement strand
AAACAACAGGTACAATATTCCAATATTTAGTTTGTTGCAAATTCGTCCGATGACTATAAATAATCAAGAAATTAACATTGATATTTCAAGCTTGGATTTTAAATCATTGCTTTTGAAAACAGATAAATCTATGGGAAATATGGCTTTTGATGATATTTATGATCTTATATATATCGATCCGAGTAAATTTAAAAATACTCAAACTATGCAGATGGTTTTAGAAATAGCTGAATTAAATAAAAAAATGCGGGAACAAGATAAAAAATATATTTTGATAGGTCCCGGAAGGTGGGGAACATCAGATAGATTTTTAGGAGTTCCGGTTTCTTGGAGCCAGATTGATTATGCAAAGATTATTGTTGAAACCGATTTACCTGATTTTATTGTTGATTCTTCGCAAGGAAGTCATTTTTTCCATAATTTGGTTGCTGCAAAAGTAGGATATTTGAAAATCCCAATAAATTCCGAAGAGAATTTTATAAATTGGTGGAAATTAGAAGAATTTGAGGTTGAAGAAGCGACAAGTTATTTTCGTCATATTAAGGTAGATAAACCATTTAAGGTTAAGATTGATGGGAAATCGGGGATTGGTATAATAAGCTGTTAATACTGTAATTATAAAGAATAATGATTATTTATTTGGCTAAATTAATTCTAAAACTTTATCTTTGAGATGTTGCTATTGTAAAATAGAAATATTTTTGGGGATTTGACAAATCACAAGTGTAACTGACGAAAATAAAATATGTTGACTAATTATTTGATAGTAGCGACATTTAACCCATCTTAAATTTATGGAGGAAATTATGAAACTTGATGAATTCATGGCTAAAGTGAAGTCAAAGAATTTGGCACAACCCGAGTTTTTGCAGGCAGTAGAAGAAGTTGTAGAATCTATTTGGCCTGTTGTGGAAGAAAATCCACGCTTCAAAGAAGCAAAGATTTTAGAAAGAATTGTTGAGCCTGAAAGGGTGATTATGTTTAGAGTGCCTTGGGTAGATGATCAAGGGGAAGTTCAAGTAAATCGGGGTTATCGAATTGAATTTAATAGTGCATTAGGACCTTATAAAGGGGGATTAAGATTTCATCCTACTGTAACTTTAGGAATTCTTAAGTTTCTTGGTTTCGAACAAATTTTTAAAAATAGTTTAACTACTCTTCCTATGGGTGGTGGTAAAGGAGGATCAGATTTTGATCCTAAAGGTAAAAGTGATAATGAAGTAATGCGCTTTTGCCAAGCATTTATGAGTGAACTTTTCAGACATATCGGACCTAATACTGATGTTCCGGCAGGAGATATTGGAGTAGGTGGAAGAGAAATCGGCTATATGTTTGGAATGTATAAAAAAATTAAAAACGAATTCACAGGTGTTTTAACAGGAAAAGGAAGAAATTGGGGTGGATCATTGATTCGTCCGGAAGCTACCGGTTACGGTGCAGTATTCTTTGCTGAAGAAATGCTTAAAACTAAGGGAGAAAGTTTTCAGGGAAAAACAGTTGTAATCTCCGGATCCGGTAATGTTGCACAATATGCAACAGAAAAGGTTAATCAATTAGGTGGTAAAGTTGTCACATTGTCAGATTCTTCAGGATATATCTATGACCCTGATGGTATCAAAGGCGAAAAGTGGGAATTTGTAATGCATCTTAAAAATGTGCGTCGTGGTAGAATTAAGGAATATGCAGAAAAATATCATGTTAAATATGTAGAAGGCGGAAGACCTTGGGATATTAAATGTGATGTTGCGTTGCCTTGTGCCACACAAAACGAATTAAATGATGATGAAGCAAACACTTTAGTTAAAAACGGATGTATTTGTGTTTCAGAAGGTGCGAATATGCCAAGTACTCCGGAAGCTGTTAAAATCTTCTTGGAAAACAAAATTCTTTATGGTCCAGGTAAAGCTGCTAATGCCGGCGGAGTTGCTACTTCCGGTTTAGAAATGTCTCAAAATAGTCTCCGTTTTAATTGGAGCAGAGAAGAAGTTGAAGAAAAATTGCATGATATAATGATTAATATTCATAAGCAATGTGTGAAATATGGAAAAGAAGGCGATTTTGTAAATTATGTAAAAGGTGCAAATGTAGCCGGATTCATTAAAGTAGCCGAAGCTATGTTAGATCATGGAGTAGTTTAAAATTACGATAAGTTAGAAAATATTTATTTACTTGGGATGTCTTTTGACATCCCTTTTTTTATTGAAAATTCTGGTTGCATTTTTTTATTCAATAGTGCAAAAAAAAACTTAAACAGCAATTATAATGTTTCTATTATTTAAAGAGAATCCTTCGAATAGTGCATAATATTTTGTGATTAAAAATTCAATGGATTAGCTGTTTTGTTGATAATGCGTTTGCAATTAGAAAAAAAATATTCTTTGATTATTACAATTCTATCGTACAGTAACTTGCTGATAATAAACAGGTTAAGCAAAAATAAATCTTAATTTTATATAGGTGGGAAAGTGAATAATTCTTAAAAAGGAAAATAATGATTATAAAAATATTACAAAACTTGACACAAAACTTTTGATTTTTTTTTTCAACATAAATCGAAACAAAAGATGGAGGTCATGATGACTAAAAAAGAATTTTTGGAGCAGGTAGCTGCTAAGAATCCAGCACAACCAGAATTTATTCAGGCTGTTACAGAAGTAATTGATTCAGTATGGGATATTGTAGAAAATAATCCTAAATTCAAGGAAGCTAAAATTCTTGAAAGAATCGTAGAACCGGAAAGAACTATCATGTTTAGAGTTCCTTGGGTAAATGATAAAGGTGAAGTTGAAGTTAATCGCGGTTACCGTGTAGAATTTAACAGCGCAATTGGACCATATAAAGGTGGTCTTCGTTTCCATCCAAGTGTAACACTTTCAATCTTGAAATTTCTCGGATTTGAGCAAATTTTCAAAAACAGTTTAACTACTCTTCCAATGGGTGGAGGAAAAGGTGGATCAGATTTCAATGCTAAAGGTAGATCTGATAATGAAATTATGCGTTTCTGCCAAGCTTTCATGAGCGAACTTTTCCGTCATATTGGACCAAACACAGATGTACCTGCTGGTGACATTGGTGTTGGTGGACGCGAAATTGGATATTTGTTTGGAATGTATAAAAAACTTCGTAACGAATTCACAGGCGTTCTTACCGGTAAAGGTTTGAACTGGGGTGGATCATTAATCAGACCTGAAGCTACAGGTTTTGGTAATGTTTATTTTGCTAACGAAATGCTTAAAACTAAAAATGATTCTTTTGAAGGCAAAACAGTTGCAGTATCAGGTTTTGGTAATGTAGCTTGGGGAGCAATTCAAAAAGTTAATGAATTAGGCGGAAAAGTTGTAACTATTTCAGGTCCTGACGGATACGTATATGATAAAGATGGTATTTCAGGTGAAAAAGTTGATTTCTTGCTTGAAATGAGAGCTTCAAATAATGATAGAGTTCAAGATTATGCTGATGAATTTGATGTTGAATTCTTTGCTGGAAAGAGACCTTGGGAAGTTAAAGTTGATGTAGCTCTTCCTTGTGCTACACAAAACGAATTAGATATTGAAGATGCTAAAAACTTAACAAACAATGGTTGTATTTGTGTAAGTGAAGGCGCTAACATGCCTTGTACTCCTGAAGCTGTTGAACACTTCATTGAAAACAAGATATTGTTTGCTCCTGGTAAAGCAGCTAATGCCGGTGGTGTTGCTACTTCTGGTCTTGAAATGTCTCAAAACTCTCTTCGTTTCAACTGGAGTCGTGAAGAAGTTGATGAAAAACTTCATAATATCATGATCGCTATCCACGAACAATGTGTTGAGTATGGCAAAGATGAAGATGGTTATGTAAATTACGTGAAAGGTGCTAATATTGCAGGTTTCATGAAAGTTGCTAATGCAATGTTAGATCACGGTGTTGTTTAATATTTAATTAAGCTAATATCGGAGAATATATCTGGCTCATCCTTTTGGGGTGAGCCTTTTTTTTGTGGAAGCTTTGAAGCTCAGAACCAAAAAGATATTGACTCCTTCGGAAAATAATAAAATTTTACTGTGTAGTAAATTTAAAAAAATAAATATCAAAGGATTATTAATGGCTATTTCGGAAAGAACTTATGCAAAAAGGAAAAAACAAATTATTAAAGCAGCGGAAAAACTATTTATAAGAAATGGTTTCCAGGAAGTAAGTATGGATTGCATTGCGAAACAAGCTTATATTTCCAAACCTACACTTTATAATTATTTCAAATCCAAAATTGATATCTATTATGTCTGCTTAGTAACATCTTATATTCATCGTTGGCAGAAGACAAAACCCAAAAATGATTCTTCTAAAACAGGTTTTGAATTGGTGAAAGAGTATGCTGAAAATTTAATTGATTATGGTTATCATTACCCGGAGCATCTTCTTTTTACTTCCAATGTAAGCGAGCAGAATTTTGATGTTTTGATTTTCCATAATACTGTTTCACAAAATGTGACAGAAGAATACGAAAAGAAATTTTTAGCTGTTCAAGATGAATTTAGCAGCCTGTTTAAGAAAGGATATGAGGATAATACTATCAGGAAAGTGGATGGTATTGATATTCGAATTTATTTTTTATATTCTTTAAGAGGCTATATTATCGAACGTGTTTCAGCTTTGATAAAGCTAAAGAAAAAAGGTAAACTTAGAGAAAAACAAAAAGAAAAAATCGAGCATCTGATAAAATTGTCTAAAGCAGAATTAGATTTTCATTTGGAAAACTTATTAGCATTATTGCAGGAATAAAATCCGGAAAATTTAGATGGCATAAATATTATAACGATTTTAGATAATTTACCTTTTTATTGGTTATAAGTTGCTTGACGATTCGATTTGAACCAGAAAGATTAGTTTGCTTTCGTAAAATCTTAAAAAAATCAGGAGTTATTATGATTAATATTGCTTTGTTTGGACCTCCGGGGGCTGGAAAGGGAACTCAATCCCAACATTTAGTAGAAAAGTACGGATTAGTATATATTTCTACAGGTGATATGCTAAGAAGAGAAATTGCAAATGGTACTGAAATTGGTAAGAAAGTAAAAAGTATTCTCGAGGCTGGTGGTTTGGTCGATGATGAATACATTGTATATCTGATAGAAAAAGTTATAAAAGAAAATGAAGATAAAAACGGATTTTTATTTGATGGCTTTCCCAGAACATATGTACAAGCTTACATCTTGGAAGGTTTACTTCAAAAACTTCATAAGAAATTAACATGCATGATCAGTTTACAAGTTCCTACGGAAATATTGAAAGAGCGTTTGTTGGATAGGGCAAAAAAAGAAGATAGAAGTGATGATACCGATGAAATTATTCGCGTAAGATTGGAAGAATATGAAAAAAAGACTATTCCGGTTGCAGATTTTTATAAAGATAAAGAGATCTACTATCCTGTAGATGGAACCGGCACTATAGAAGATGTTTCTAAAAGAGTGGATGCTGCTTTAGACGAAGCGATGAAAAATATTTTATTAAATGTTGTGGTTTATGGATATCCGGGAGCCGGGAAAGGTACTCAATGTAAACGTTTAGCAGAGTATTTTGATTTGGTTTATATTTCTGTAGGAAGAATTTTACGTGAAGAAATAGAGCGAGGAACAGAGCTCGGTAAACGTTCAAAACCTTATATCGAAAAAGGTATTCTTGTTCCGGATGAGATTGTTATCCAAGTTATTGAAGATCGTATTCGTGTGAATCCACAAGCACGAGGTTTTGTATTTAAAGGTTTTCCTAGAACTAAAATCCAAACCTATATTATGGACGGATTTATGGAAAAAATGCACTCGTCTATCTCTGCTGTGGTTAATCTGGATACAAATCCTCTTACATGTGTAAAACGATTAAATAAGAGAGGTAAAACAAAACAGGGCAGAACTTATGATGAAAATCTTGATTTCATAATCCAAAGATTACAAGAGTATGAGCAAAAAACTATTCCTGTAATTGAAAATTTCCCACATAAAATACCTCTAATTAATATTGATGGTGATGATGATCGAGACAAAATTACACAAGAGATGATTGAATCAGTTCAAGCTGCTTTTAAGCGTAGCTAAAAGAATTATTTTTAAAAAGGACAAATCAATGACTGATTTGTCCTTTTTGCTATTTATTTAAAGCTTGTTTATAAAGTTCTATCACTTCATTTGTGGAATTATTCCATGAGTATTTTTCCAACGCATACTCCGCAGCTTGTTTTCCTTTGCTTTGCTTGGTATTGTCTTTTAACTCTTTAATAATAGCATTTGCAAATGCTGTAGGATTTATTGATTCAACCAAAGCTCCGAAGGATGTATTGATAATATCTTGTAAATCGATTGTGTTGCTTGCAATTACAGGAGTTCCGCAGGCTAATGATTCAATTGCGATTTGGTCTGAGTTTTTTACGCCGGTAGGTATTACCGAGACATCGGAGATATTATGCAATTTGCTAATATCTTGTTGAGATAGATTTTCCAAAAAACAGATATTATTTAATTTGTTTTCTGAGTGTG
>JAMOPB010000451.1 GCA_027064945.1 Candidatus Cloacimonadota bacterium | reverse complement strand
AAATGTTATGGATTACTTTCATAGCATAATAATCTTCATCGCCGATTTTTGGAGCAGGAAGATTTATATCAACGTTAACTTGTTCAAACGGATATTCGTTAATTTCTGTTTTACCGCCAGTTACAAATTGCAATGATTTTTTTTCGCCTGTTATTTTTTTGGATGGGATATTAGATTTGATTTCAATCGCTTTTGCAATAGCTTCATCTGAATCTAAGTCACCGAAGAAAGTGATAATTGTATGATTTGTATTGAAATATTTCTTATGAAGATTTCGCAAATCTTCTTTTGAAAGCTTCAAAAGATTGTCCAATTTTTGTTTTGAAGATATTGCTTCTCTTGTTCCGGCATATAAAACGGAATTTCTAAAATCTCTATGCGAAGAACTTGCATCACTTTTACTTCTTTCATATCGAGCCTGTGCTTCTTGTTTAGCCAATTCAATCTCTTTATCGGAAAATTTCGGATGGTTCATTGCATCTACTAAAATATCTTTAATTTGGTCATAATCAGCTTTTAAACATTTGAATTCGATAAAAGTTCCTTCTCCGGAAGTTGTTACATCAATATTTGTTGCATGATCTTCAAACCATTCTGATAACCAAAGAGAATCATATTTTTTAGAGCCTTTGAACATTAATCTAGTCATGAAATTTATTGTTCCTGATGTTTCTGCTGTTTCATAATCTGTACTGTTATCGATATTTATCACGCATCTAATTAATGGTTTTTCAGTGTTTTGTCTGTGAATAACAGTTAAATCTTTTTTATCATAAATCTTTTTAGCTTCAGTTTTTACGATATTAGATTTTTCAGAAACATATTCTTTTGTTCCAATTGGAACAGCAGAGAAAACTACTCGATTTTTTGGAAGTAAATATTTCTTTAGAGCATATTCCAAATCTTTAACTTCCAATTTTCTGTAATTTTCCAAAGCTATATCATCATAATCAGGAACACCATATTTTAAGATAGTCCAACCAATATTATTACATTCTTCATCGGCATCTGGTGTGGATAGTAATTTTTGTGCTTCATAACGATTGATAATTTTTTCTATTTGAGATTTTTTAAATCCCTTTTTAGAATATTTTTCCAATTCCTCATCAATAATTTGTTTGATTCTAGGAATATCTTTAGTGTCTTTTGCTTCAAAAATAATATTAATAAGTCCTTCCGGATTATCGCTTCCCGCACTTACATATGCATAAATATAATTTATTAAATTTAATTCTTCTTTTAATTTGTAATATATCGGAGATAAACGATTACCAAATAGAATATCTAGAGCTGCATCAATTTTGAAATAATCATTATAATCTGAAGCCGGTAATATGGATGTCATATAAACTTTTGGTTGTTGAATTTCAAATTCTTCAACAAATTCTATTTC
This sequence comes from Candidatus Cloacimonadota bacterium, assembly GCA_027064945.1. Classification (GTDB taxonomy): domain Bacteria; phylum Cloacimonadota; class Cloacimonadia; order Cloacimonadales; family TCS61; genus DAOWES01. The sequence goes on along the minus strand of JAMOPB010000451.1, from coordinate 5,142 downwards.
TCCAACTCTCACGTTTTGAACAGGCAGATAAACAGGTTTAATCTGTTTTCTTTCAAAATCTGCAAAAGCATTTGAGATTTTTTCCATCATATCTTCCGCTTCAAAATTTCCCACGGCTACAAAAATCATATTGTTTGGAGCATAACGCTGTTTGTAGTAATCTTCCAATTCATCACGAGTAATAGTTTTAAACAGATTTGTGTATCCTATAACAGGATATTTTCTGTTAGAGTTCGGGAAAACTAATTCCTGCCAACGTTGATGAATTTTTGAAGGAGTAGGAGTGCTACGCATTACTATCTCTTTTAAGATAACGTTTTTTTCTCGTTCTACTTCAAAAGAATCTATGGCACAATATTGTAATTGCTCAGATAAAATTTCCAGTGCCAAATCTGAATAGCTGTTGTCTGTAATCACATGAAATGCTGTTATTCCATAAGTTGTGTAAGCATTTACAATTGCTCCGATATCTTTTCCTATTTGTTGATATTCAGCTTCGGTACGCATTTTTGTAGTTCCACTTGAAACTACATGCTCTAAATAATGCGAAATTCCTGCTCCTAAATAATCACCCTCATTCACACTTCCCGTTTTTACAAATGCATAAAATCCTACAGATTCATTTGAATCATTCTCTTTTACTGCTACTTCCATTCCATTGGGGAGTGTTTTCATTAGAATATCGTTTGCCATTAATAAACTGCTTAAAGCTATTAATAGAAACAAGATTAATTTTTTCATATTGCCTCCAAATTATAATTATTTATTTTCACCATAAATTTTTTTATATATAAATTGTAAACTAAAATTAAAAGCATTAAAATAAGTGTTGATGCAAATGGATTATGAAAAAAAAGAAATTTGCCGAAATTATGAGATAATCGAATAAGGAAATAGTTTTTTAATATCATTATTTAAAGAAAATTTAAACTTTTATTATGGTAAGAAGAATTATTATTTGAAAGGGAAACAAAAGCTGTATAAATGAATTGGAATCATTTTTATTTGTACAGAATTCCAGTAAATAAACCTTTTTATTGAATAGATTCTACTATAAAAAATATTTGGGTAAAAAAGTTACTTTGCTAATTTATTTATAGTAATAGGAGAAGCATAATTATTTTTCAAACAGAATAAATGGCACAAGAAAAATTCATAATTCCCTAATGTTAAAATAGATGAGAGTTTGGTTGAAGATTATAAAGAATTATAAAAATATTTGCTAGTACGAGAAATAATTAGTAGAAATATATGGTGGATAGCTCTGTTTATGTGAACTATTTACACATTCAATAAACAGTTTGACAATGATAAATTGAAATCACTTATTATCACTTTTTAAAATAATGAAATAGAAAATGATTCTGAAGTATTATTTTCTGATGTTAAATTTATAAAAGAAAGGAGAAAAGTATGAAAAAAATTATTGTTTTTATGATGTTTATTTTATTGGTTAGTAGTTTAGCTTGGGGCGATGTTACATCTTATGATTTTTCAGATAGCGGTGCTGTATCCGGATTAGAAGAGGAAAGCCCCGGGATAAGTTTAGACGCAAATATAGGATTTGGATCATTTAAAAATAATGGGACAAGTGATCCTGCTATATATTCCGGTCAATTAAGATTATACCAAAATGCTACTAAAGGTGGATCTATAAAGATTTATGCAACTAATGGCGTAACGATAACTGAAGTTGTAGTTAATGCCTCAGATAGAACCGGAAATGCAGCTTATACTGTTGATGGTGGTTCAGAAAATACTCTAGCAGGTGGCACAACTTATACAATATCAAATATAACAGCGACAAGCGAAGTTGAATTTTATCAAAAACAAGATGGTTCTAGTAATAGGATTTATGTTGATTCTTTTGAGGTAACTTACACAACAGGTGGTACAAATCAACCTCCACAAATTACAAATATTATGCAAAATCCCTCGGAAGGTATTATTTCCACAACTACTGTTGAAATTTCTGCTGACGTAACAGATGATTCTTCTGTAAGCTCAGTTTTATTAGCTTGGGGAACTGAATCTGGAGTACTTAATAACACTATCGATATGTCATGGTCTAGCGGAGATAACTACGTAACAGAGAATGATATTCCTGCTCAAAGTGACGGGACTACAGTTTATTATGAAATAAGAGCAACAGACGGTGATGATGCACAATCAGTTTCTAATGAATATAGTTATGATGTTGAAAATCTAAAAGTAGATTTCTCTGCTAATGATACAGATGTATATGTTGGAGATACAGTTTCTTTTACAGATTTAACTTCTGGTGGTAAAACTCCATATTTGTATTCTTGGGATTTAGATGGAGACGGGAATGAGGATTCAGATTTAGAAAACCCGACTTTTGTATATGACACTGTTGGTGATTATACAGTTATTCTTTATGTGGTAGATGATAACTCTACTGATGAAACTGAAACAAAAAATGCGTACATTCATGTAACTAATAAACCTGAAACCCCAGCATTATTCATTTCTGAAGTTGCAGATCCTGCTGATGACTATAATGGTCGTTTTGTCGAATTGTATAACAATAGTGGATCGGAAATAGATTTTGACAGTGAAACTTGGTATCTTTGTTTCCAAGCAAATGGTGGTAATTGGACAGACCAACAATTAATTGGATCTGTTTTATCCGGAGATTGCTTTGTATTTTCTTATGAAGATGATGCAGATTTTAATACAATTTATGGTGTAGATCCAGATCAGTATCATGGTAGTTTTAATGGGAATGGTGATGATGGATATTTTCTTTACTATGGCGGAGATCATCAGTCAGGAACACTTGTTGATGCTTATGGTGTAATTGATGAAGATGGAACTGGGAAAGATTGGGAATATGAAAATTCTCGAGCTCTTCGCTATAATGTGACTGAAGGTAATTCTACATGGACTGCTTCAGAGTGGCAAATAACCCCAGCCGATGTAGCTGATTGTACACCTGGAACACTTGACAACGATCAAGCTCTTCCAGTAACACTAACATCATTTACTGCTATTCAGATTCAGAACGATCAAGTGCAACTTAGTTGGCAAGTAGAATCAGAATCTGACATGATGGGTTATAATTTATATCGTTCTATTGCAGATTCAGATGAGAAGGTAAAAATATCTGATTTAATTAGCGCAGAGAATTTGCCTTATACTCATGAATATCAGTATATTGATATCGATGCAGAAGCCGGAAATACTTATGATTATTATTTAGAATCAATCGCTTATGACGGATCAAGCAATCTTTTTGATCCTGTAAGATTTGTTTTCAATGCTATTGAAGATGATGAAGAAGAAGCACCGGAAATTTTGGAAACATTAGGTAATTATCCAAATCCATTTAATCCAAGTACAACAATAAAATTTAGCATTGATGGAGCATCAGGTAAGCATGTGAGATTATCAATTTTCAATTCTAAAGGTCAGGTTGTTAAGAATTTGGTTGATGAAAAACTTGCAAAAGGAAATCATTTTGTAGTTTGGAACGGTGATGACAATAATGGTGAAATCGTTAATTCCGGAATCTATTTCTATAGATTACAAATCAATGATTATTATTCAGAAATGAAAAAGATGGTTTTAGTTAAATAAAAAAGCGAGTATATAAAAATTAAGCGGCACTTAGTACTGGGTGTCGCTTTTTTATTGGAAAATACTTGTCATTTTTACTATTAAATTTCTTTTAACAAAGAGTTAAATCACATTAAAAAAAACAATGTGAATATGACTAAATGGAGGTTTTATGAAAAAGGTTAAAGATAGAATTACAATTAACTTCAAAAGAGTGGAACTGCCATTTATTAATAAATTTATCAATTCTAAGCAAGAAAAGATAAATGATTAAGGAGATTCTTTATGAATTCTAAGGATTTGGAAATAAAAAGAAATGAGCTTGAGAAAGCTATCTTAGAACTTGATTCTGCAAAACTTGAAAATACGACTGAATATCTTTTGGGATATTATTATAAACAACATAATTTTAAAGAATTTATAGAATTATTACAGAGAACGATACCAATTTTCGAGAAAACTCATCCTATAGAGTTTACAGCAAATAAATATTTTGTCTTAGGCAAGTTTTTGAAAGTGAGTAATAGACTTAAAGAGGCTCAAAGGAGCTTCCATAAAGCTGAAGCATATTTCAAATTATTAGATGATAAATTGGCTCTTGCAAGTGTGTATATGCATTTAGGTAATATACATTTACTATTTGGTGAATATGAAACTAGCATGGATTTCGCTATGCAATCACTTGAACTTTTTGAGTTAGAAAAAGATATCCTAGAAACACAGAAAGGGGAAACATTCAAAACAGATTATGGTAGTGTCTTTGAAACTTTGGGGATACTGTTTGGCAAAATGGAGCAAAGAAAAAAATCTCGAGAGTATTTTAATAAAGCTGTTGAAGTTTTTCAGCAAACAAAATTCTATCAAGGTGAGATTCAATGCTTACAAAATATTGGTGTTACTTATAGTGATGAAGATCCAAACAAAACAATAAATTATTATTTTAATGCCTTAGAATTAGCCAAAGAAAACAATTTTAATAATTTGCAAGTGGCAATAATTAACAATATTGGTGGTGTTTATGAAGATATTTCAAAATATGATCAAGCACTAAAATATTACGATCAAGCCTTAGGTTTTGCAAAAAAATATCAATTGGAAATGTTTGTTAGTATCATCTTAAAACATGTTGCAACAGTTTATTATAAAATGGAACAATTCGATTCAGCTTTAATCTATTTGAATGAGAGCTTAAAGCAAAATTTGGAAAACAATCTTAAATCGGAAATATTGGAAAATTATCAGTTATTTAGCAAAATTTATCAAGGAATGGGGAATTATAAAAGCGCATTGGAATTTTCTCAAAAGTGCATAAACCTCAAAGATGAGATTTTTAATCAGAAATTAATTGATAGAATAGGAATTTACCAAAAAAAATATGAAGAGACAAATCAGAAACTTATTCAAACTAAAAAAGATTTCTCATTAATATCTAATGCTTTAAAAAAATCAAAAGACATACAATTTATTGGAAGAAGTAAAGCCATCCAAGATGTTATGGAATTGGCAATAAAAGTTGCAAAAAATGCTAATACAAATGTATTGATTACCGGTGAAAGTGGAACA
>JAMOPB010000450.1 GCA_027064945.1 Candidatus Cloacimonadota bacterium | reverse complement strand
AAACAATAAACAATGCTTTTTCATAAACAGATTCGAGAAATCCAAAGCCCATTTCATTATACACTTCATAAAATGCCTTAATTATTAGATCAGTAATTTCTTTGTATTTTAGCATAATCTATCCTCTCTTTTTGCCACGGATTTTCGCGGATGGACGCTGATTAAGAAAGATTTTAAATAATCCCTTATCCGCGTTATTCTGCGTTGATCTGCAGCTAAATATAATCCTACTTTTTGCCACGGATTTAAGCGGATGGACGCTGATTAAGACAAATTATTCTTCTTTATCTTCATTATTCAGCCTTGTTTTACAGCTAAATATAATCTTCTTTTTGCCGCGGATTACACGGATGGACGCTGATTAAGAAAGATTTCACATAATCCCTTATCCGCGTTGTTCTGCGTTAATCTGCGGCTAAATATAACCCAATTCTTTCAAAAGTTCTCCTCCAATTTCTAAAGGTACTTTCATCTCTTCATCTGATAATTTCCTCCATTTTCCTATGCGATCTGTTCGAACATTTGCTATCAACCACTCTTTTGTTGATTCCAAAAATGGAATTTCCAAAAAGCTAAATACTTCTGTAAATGTTTCAACCGGCTTTCTACACATATCTTCATATCTGATTTCCAAATATCTGCCTTCGTATTTTCTACCTTGAATTCCATATTTTACTGATGTTACCCAGTGCATCATTTCCAATTCATTACGATATTTTTCTATCGTTTCCTTATTTATTTCCTTACCTTTATAACTGCTGATGTTTTTATCTCCGAAAACCATAACTTTATTCATTGGATCATTCAATAATTCGATTCTAGCATTTAAACGTGACAACATAACATCCCTACCATCACGAATAATATGCAATACTTTTGCATTTGGGAAAATATCAAAGACAACAGGCATTGTGAACGTTGTCATTCCAATTTTCCAACCAAACGCACTATCAGAAGTAATCTCGGTTTTATGAAATTTAGATATACTTTTTTTCATCAGCGATTGATAATATTTTTTCATAATTAAATTCTGATTCTCATATTCGAAAGAATTTAGAATAATTTTTCTGATAAGAGGATTGTTCATACCCAAAGAATTTGTATCTTTTTTCTTTATATGGACATTTCCCATATTTATTCCGTTTCTGATATAAGCTTCAGCAGCAATTCTACCACCTGAATGCCCTCTGCAAAAAATTGGAAAAGGACCTTGGATTTTATTATATAATTCACTCATAATTAATACTCTCTCATTTATTTTTTTTTTGATGATTTCACATAATCCCTTATCCGCGTTGTTCTGCGTTAATCTGCGGCTAATATAATTCTTTCGTTGCAATTTTTACAATTGTTGGCTTTTCCCAGAATATTTTATTTTTTATATCCATAATATTTTAAAATTCTTCCTACTTTAGATTCAATGATATCTTTTTGTTCTGCAGTCATTCTTCGCAATTTATCAGGATTTTTATTATTAATTTTATCATTCAAACCATGAATTGCAAAATTTTTATCAAATACACTTTGTTCAAATGGGAATAGTTGTAAAAAATCAGTAATTTTTATTAATGTTTTTTGAAGATCTTCAGAAAGTTCTTCGTAAGATATTTCTAAAACTTTGTTGAGTTTTGTCATATCTCTTTGAAAAACTTCACAACTTCTCCCCCATTGATTTGCAGCTTTTCCCAGAAGGTTATCACGATAACCATATAGATTCCGAACTTTTTCTTCTATTCCTAAAGAAACTGCATATCCGTTTCTAACTATATGGATAAAATGAGCATTAGGAAAATTCTTCTGCAACCACAACATCCTGACAATATTGGGAGGAGATTTTTCTAAAACATATTTTGCTTTCACTTTGGAAGCATTTTTCTGCCAATCTCTCCGCACAATTTTAGCCTTTTCCTTTTCGTTATCTGCAATTACGAATATTTTTTCTTTCTCTGCCCACAAACGGGGAACATCTACTTCACGCGGAGTAACAAGTTCTTTTGTTAGAAATTGCCCTTCATCAGGTAAGCCTGCAATTTGCGGATGCTGTTCTAAAATTCTAGATAGCAAAGTTGTCCCGGAATTATAGCAACCTACAAGAAATATCCATTTATATTTTCGCTTAGAAATTAAAAATTTGGACACAACCTCTTTTATCTGATTTACTTTTTGAGAATTTGAAATCGCAACATATTTACTGATCTTAGAAAAATAATACGGAAGACTTTTGAAATATCTACTTCTTTGCAACTGAGATTCTTTTATTTCATTTTCGAAATTTGGGTAATTTTCTTTGAATTCTGCATTTCTTTTTAAGGCATAATCATATAATCTCATATCAAGATTATTATTTTTTTCTATTTTCTTAAGAGTCCCTCCTATCAAAGCAGGATCGGCATATTGTAAAGAGATATAAGAGCTTTTATGGAATTTTTTCAATCTTAAGATATGATAAATAAAATACATATCATCTTTATTTTCATTTATTCCAATGAAGTAAAATTTCTCTAAAGTATTAATTACATTCTCAAATTGATCTTTAGAAATATCCTCCTCTAAATTTTTTTTATAGAAAAAACGATGAAATAAGAACTTGGATATTCCATTTTGTAGAGTTTTTTTATTCAATTCAAACCACGGCATTCCAAATTGAATAATCTCACCGTTATGCATTAATCTACTTGAATCTACCGAATCATTTCCTATTTCTCGATTTGTTCGCATCCAATTGTATAATGAAACAATTCTTCTCGCCGGATTCCTAACAAATGTAATATATTTTGGAATTTTATTTGGGAAAAGCTTATGAATACCATAATAAACATTATGGCCTATGATTATCTTTATTTCATTTTTTCTTTCTTCAGATAATGATGAAATAAAATTCTCGATTCCGATAGGCTTTGAAAATTCAGGATTGTAAGCCTTATAAATACACAAAACTTCATTAGCATAATAATTGAGCAAAATATTTTCTCGCAGTGTTGTTCCTCCACATTTGGGAATGTGAATAAAGATGAACAATTCGTTATCTGATTTCAATATTTACCTTCTTTACAATCTTTCATTTATCAATTTCGTTAAATAAATTTTGTTCTTATTTAATATGAAATTATCGTATTTGCTTAGCTAATTTACCTAAAGTTTTATGTATAATTTTAATTTCCTGTATCTTTTAATAACACATTTGAACAAAGGTTTTTCAATTAAGAATAAACATATTAGTTAATAATTATTATTTTTTATTCCTAATACTCGAAATATTTCACAAACCTTTATAATCATTTACCAAGGTCAAGAATTTTTCTTGACGCATATTAGTTAAATCGAGAATTCAATTGTTATTATATGCTATGCCACTTATAAAACTTGATGTAGAACAAACAAAGTATGGTATGAAATCATCAATATTGGAAAAATAATGAACCAAGAAAAAGAATATCAGAAAGAATTAAAAAATATCGCAAAATATGGTGGAATAAATTTCTTTGGGATTTTTTTTGTGAATTTAATGGGCTATGTAATAAATATTATTATAGCTCGAAACATAGCAGTAGAGCAGCTTGGGCAATTTGTTCTATCTATGCGGATAATCACTTATCTTGGAATGCTATCGCTTCTCGGTTTCAATGCAACTTCCATAAGATACATCTCAAAATATTTTGCACTTAACAAACATAGTGAATTGATGGGAACAATGAAATTTATTGTTAAATGGGTAGCAATAACAAGTATTATTCTTACAACAGTCACTTATTTTCTTAGCCCATTTATCACAGATAAAATATTCCATAAACCGGAAATTTCTAATATCTTACGAGTTCTATTAATAACCGTTCCACTTGTTGCTATTAGCAAGATGCTTTACTTTAATTTGCGTGGCTTAAAATTGATAAAATATGAAATAATATCTTCAAAATTTATTGAACCAATTGCTAGATTATTATTGTTAATTACTTTTTTTTATTTTGGATATAAATTATCAGGATTAATTGCTGTACAAATAATTATTCCGTTTTTTTCACTAACTTACGCTGCTTTTTTTCTTTATACTAAATATTTAAAAACTTCAGCTACCACAAACCTTACTGTTCACAAAAAAGAGCTACTCTCATTTTCTCTTCCTATCTATTTGAAATCATTTGTCAATAATACCAGCGAAATGATTCCAATGTATCTAATGGGAATATTTATATCTACCAGAGAGATTGGTATTTTCCATATTTGCTCAAAAGTATCCATATTGGTTGCTATCTCGCTAACCTCATTTAATGTAATTATTGCACCGATTGTTTCTTCACTATTTGCAAAAAATGATAAAGCAACAATGAAAAAACTTTTAAAAGTAACAACCAAATGGATAATAACAATTAGCTTAGCTATTTTTTTTAGTATCTTGATCTACTCAGAAACTATACTATCTATCTTTGGAAAAGAATATATTGCAGGGAAAAACTTATTATTAATAATAATGTTCGGTCAAATGATAAACGTTTTTTCAGGTTCAAATGGCTTGATATTAAATATGAGTGGAAGATCTAAGCTTATGCTGAAAAACTCGATTATCTCATTTGTTATCACCGTAGTTTCTGCCCACTTTTTAATTCCAAAGTATGGAGCTGTCGGAGCTGCTCTTGCTATTGCAATAAATATTTCCGTAATAAATACAATTAAATTTTATCAAGTTTTAATCTTAGAAAAGATGCATCCATATAAATGGAATTTTTGGAAACCAATTTTAGCAGGAATAGTTTCTTATATTATTGTGTACTATTATTCTGTTTCAATAGATGTTTCCAAAATGGTAAACTTGCTTTCAGGATTAATAATTTTCACACTTATATTTGCACTTATTCTAATAATATTAAAATTTGATGAAGATGATAAAATAATTTTTGCTGCTATAAAAAAAAGAATTGGTAAAGGAGATAATACTTGAAACCAATAATCGTAATTGGAATGCATCGATCCGGTACTTCAATGATGGTAAAAATATTAGAGAACTTTGGTGTTTTCATGGGAAATGACAAAGAGCATAATGAAGAATCTCTTTTTTTCATTGAATTAAATGATTGGATTTTAAATCAATCTTATGCAAGTTGGGATGATCCCGAAAATTATAAATATTTATCCGATGGGGCTAAAGAAACATTAATTCCGATAATTAAGAATCGGTTAAATTCATATCACCGCAAAAAATATTTCGGTAGAAAACAACCGACATCTTTTTTTAATTATGATCTGCCTTGGGGTTGGAAAGATCCACGTAATACTTTTACAATTGATATCTGGCAGAAAATTTTTGGAGATGTGAAAATCATTCATCTTTACCGTAACCCATTGGATGTGATTGCCAGTCTTTACAAGCGGGAGAAAAGGCAAAATAAAAACATTGGAAATCCAACAAGAACGGGAATAAAGAAAAAATTATATGGAATAAGACTACCAAAAAAAAATCTATTCCTCCCGATTTTCAGATTTTCAAATTATTATGGATTATTTAATTTATGGAAAGAATATGTTTCTCAATCTCTTAGTATATCTGATGATTCAAAAAAAATAATTCATATCTCTTATGAAGAGCTTATATCTAACCCTCAAGAAATCATTTCAGAATTAACTGCTTTTTTAGAGATTGAACCTAAAAATACCTTACCTAAAGATTTTTTTAATATTAAAAGAAAAAATGCATTTCTTAATAATCCGGAACTGATTGCTTTCTACGAGAAAATTAAAAATGATGAATTAGTAAAAAAATTAAATTATGGAAACATTGGAGATAATAATGGCTAATCTGGCATTCAAGAAAAAATATTTTTGGAATATTAGATGAAAACATCTGTTGCATTATGCACTTACAATGGAGAACAATACTTACGAGAACAAATCGAAAGTATTTTATCACAATCTATTCCGCCGGATGAAATTGTAATTTGTGATGATAAATCAAAAGATTCTACCATAGAAATATTGATGGATTATAAAAGAAAATATCCGAATATATTCAAGATTCATAAAAATGAAATTAACTTGGGATTTATAAAGAATTTTGAGAAATCAATATCACTTTGTTCCGGAGATATAATTTTTCTTTCCGATCAAGATGATACTTGGCATAAAGACAAAATTTTAAAGTTCCTAAAAGTTTTTCAAGCAAATCCTGATTGTTCTTATGTATTTTCGAATGCTAAGGCGGTAGATGGAAACGGGAAAGAATTGGGATATACTTTATGGGAAAATATCAAATTTGATACAGACGCACAGAAGCAATTTACAGAAGATAATCAGAGGAAAATTCTTTTACGACATAATGTTGTTCAAGGAGCGGCAATGGCAATCCGCTCAAACGTAAAACAAATTGTTCTACCATTTCCGAAACAATTCTTCCATGATCATTGGATTGCTCTTACACTAAGTATGGCTTACAATAATCCCGGTGTGCTTCTTAAAGAACCACTACTAAATTATCGAATACATAGCAACCAAAGTTTAGGCTTAGATACTAAGAAAAATAGTTGGATAAAAAGTAAGTACGTTACTTTCTGCAATC
>JAMOPB010000449.1 GCA_027064945.1 Candidatus Cloacimonadota bacterium | reverse complement strand
CAAGAACGTAATGGCTCGGCTGCTTGTTGCAATTCGGTTACTAAACTTTCTACATCATAATTTTCCACATTATGATATTGGAAATTATTCTCTAAACGAAGTCTTAAATAATCGGTTTTGAAAATATCACCCAATCGAATGCCAACCCTGGCAACAGCATCAGAATAGCAAGGACCGATACCACGTTTTGTGGTTCCAATTTTGTTTTTCCTGGTAGCTTCTTTGCCTGCATCTAGCTCTTTATGAATTGGAAGCACAATCTGTGCACGAGGATCAATGAAAAATCTATTATCAAAAGAAATTCCTTGGTTTTTTAACTTTTCCATTTCCGCATTCATAGCTATGATGTCTATTACCACACCACTACCTAAAATACATTCTTTTTCCGGATACAATATTCCGGATGGAACTAAATGAAACACAAACTTTTCTTCTCCAAGCTTGATTGTGTGACCGGCATTGTTTCCGCCTTGAAACCTTACCACCAAATCAGCCTTTTCTGCTAATACGTCAACGATCTTTGCTTTTGCTTCATCGCCCCACATACAGCCTAAAACTGCTGTTGAACTCATATATTGCTCCTTATGATTTATTAGAATTGCATAAAAAATTAGGGGTATAAATTGTCAATAATCGATACAAAATTTTTATTTTATTGTGTTTTGGGAAAGTAGAAATAATCAATTAAAACTGTCATAGATGAAAATTGTTGACTTGATAACTTCTAATATAGAAATTTTGTGTTAGGAGTAAAAATGGCAGAAAAAAGAAAAATAATAAACGAACAAGAAAATATGGAATTGCAAATTAGTGCTGATAAGAATGAAGCTTGGATGACTATATTTGATGATAAAGCAATTGTTGATGAAAACGATGTAATTGAATTTTTAAACACTTCCGGAATTCGTTTTGGATTTGAAAATGCGCAAAAAGAGAATAAAGAAAAGAATGTTGTGAAAAGACGTAATGAACCATTTCTTCTTGCCAAAGGTTCTGTTATTATTCCAAAACCGAAATTCGATCTTTTTTTTGACCCGGAAAATCCTAAGTTGGTAACTAAAAACAGCATTTTAGCCAAAATACATAAATTGAGCGAAAAATCAATAGTCGGGAAAAATATTTTTGGTGAAGAAGTTAAACAAGACGATTATAAATTTGATGCAGAAAGATATTGCGGGAAAAATTGCAAAATTAATGCGAATAATGAAATTGTAGCCGATAATGCCGGGACTCCGATAATAGATGAAGACAAAATTATTTCTATCCAATCTGAAATGATATTAGATTCAGTTATAGATAAACAACTAACTGTTGAAACAGATTTAATAGTTAATGGAGAAGTGAATGGTGCTAAATTGATGGTAAATGGAAATCTTACAGTTTACGGGAATATTGTAAATTGCATGGATGGAATTTATGTAAATGGAGATGTTAAATTCCTAAATGGAGATCATTCAAAGATTATAGCCAGTGGAGGAATTAGTTTTGAAAAATGTAGATTTTGTTCTCTGTTGGCAGAAAAAGAAATCGTTGGAGTTAATGATAGTTCAATTGTAGGTGGTTTTACAATTAGCGGAGAGAAAATTCAGGTAGGCGTTTTAGGGAATGATTATAAAGAGAATACGTATGTTGAAATAGCTGTAGCACCATATTTGAAAGAACAGATTCGTTTACTTTCTGAACAATTAAAATCTATATCCTCCGAATCAAATGAAGAAGAAATGAAAAATCTCTATAATGAGAAAATAAATATGGAGAAAAGATATCTTCAAGAATTGCTTAATAGTATTGAAAATATGACTAGTCATTCTATAAAGGTTGAAGGAAATATTTATAAGGGAGTATCTTTAAGGATAAGGAATAGCTCTATAGATATCAATAAATTAGATAACGGTTATTTTTTTGAAGGATAGGAGAAAATATAATTTCGTAAGTTTATTTTCGGATAATTTAATTCAAGCAATTATGGTTATGTTCTTTTTGTTATTAGTTTCGGGGAAAATATTTTTTAAATCAGAGTTGACAAATGTTACTTGAAATTTTTTTCTTGCAAACAAAAAAAGTAAGGTGAATATAGTGAAAATAGAAAAAAATAAACATGTGAAAAAAAATAGCTTCTCTAACGGGGATTAATACAAGCATTTATCTATAGTCGGATAAATGCTTTTTTTTTATGCAGATCTATTTTTTTCTTATTATTTAGCATAAGGAGTTTTTATGAATAATCATATCCCAATACTGGTTGAAATGCAGAAGCTTGATGATGTAATAGCAGAAAAACTAGTTCTCACTGAATCTCTTCCCAAACGTCTTAGCGGATTGAAAAAAGATGTGGAAGATGCAGATAATCAAGTAAGTGAAACGAAAACAAGGTTAGAAGAAAACAGAAAAGATCAAAAATTGAAAGAATTAGAAATTAAGTCTAATAATGATCAGATCACAAAATACAAAAATCAACTTTTAGCAGCTCAATCAAACAAAGAATATAAAGCATTAAATAGTGAAGTTGCTCATCTTGAAAGCCAAAACTCTTTAATTGATGATGTGATTTTACAATTGATGGAAGACGAAAGTTCTATCAAAGCTCAATTAGAAGAAGAATTAAAAATACAAGCTAATGCAAAAGCCGAGTTAAAAGCTAATGAAGATAGCTTAAATCTTGAAATTAAAGAAGTTGAAAAAGAGATCAAGAAATTTAGAGATCAGAGAAATAATTTAGCAAAAGATCTACCTCGAGCTTTAGTAAAACGTTATGCTGCTCTAATTAAAAATAGAAATAGAAAAGCAGTAGTTTTTAATAATGGTAATAAATGTGGTGGCTGCGGATATGTTTTACGCCCACAAGTCATGATTGAATTACAAAAAGGCGATGAAATAATTAATTGTGAAAATTGTGGTAGAATGTTAGTTTTCCACGAATAAAAAAATAAAATTAGAAAATATTAAATAACAAAAATTTAAGTCAAAGAAGATTAAATGTTTGCTTGCGCTTTTGCGTGAGAGGAAAGTCCGAACACCGTAGAGCAGGATACTTCTTAACGGGAAGTCTTGGTGACAAGAAGCTAGCTCCACAGAAACAAACCGCCTCGCAATAACTTCGAGGTAAGGGTGAAATGGTAGTGTAAGAGACTACCGGATTCTGCCGTGAGGTGGAATGCCAGGAAAGCCTTATCCGGTGCAATGCCAAATAGGAAAGTAGGAGTTGCTCGCTCCGGTTAACTTTCGGGTAGGCAGCTTGAATCAGGTCGCAAGTCGGCTTTCATGAAATGAAAATAGCAATATCTGATCCAGATAAATAAACATTGGGCTCGATTATTAGTTGAGCTTACAGAATTCGGCTTATTATCTTCTTTGACGCTATATTACTAATATTGTTTGCCCCAAAAAATATTAACCAAAGGATATACAAATGCAGAAAAGATGGCAAAAAGTTTCAGAACTAACTGAGGAAGAGAAGAAACTAAAAAATTATATTGCTGATGAAATTAAATGCCCGGACATGATAGCAGAAATGTTAGTGCGAAAAAATCTGGTTGAGATTGATAAAATTAGAAGTTTTTTCAATCCGGATTTTTCTGCAGTAAATGATCCATTTCTTTTCTCAGGTATGCAAAAAGCTGTAGATCGTATCGAGCAAGCTATTAAAAATGAAGAAAGTATTACTATTTTTGGAGATTATGATGTAGATGGAACCACATCAACTGCGCTTTTATATCTTGGATTACAAAAAGTGGGAGCATTGGTTGATTTCTATATTCCTCATAGAATGATCGATGGCTATGGCTTATCCAACGCAAGTATCGATACAATTAAAGAAAATAACACTTCATTAATTATTAGTGTGGATTGTGGAATTAGTGCAATCGAAGAAGTAGATTATGCAAATAGTTTAGGTATGGATATCATTATTACAGATCACCATAATCCTAAAGAAGAATTACCTAATGCTGTGGCAATAATTAATCCGAAAGTGAAGGATTGTGGTTATCCATATAAAGATCTGGCCGGAGTTGGTGTTGCCTATAAATTGCTTATGGCTGTTTATAGACATTTTGGTTATGATAGTAACGAGATGGTGGAAAAATATATTGATTTAGTTGCTTTGGGCACAATTGCAGATATTGTCCCACTTACCGATGAGAATCGAGCTTTTGCCAGTATTGGTTTAAAACACTTGGAAAAGAAAAACAATATTGGATTAAATTCTTTGATAGATATCGCAGGGCTTTCTCAGAAAGAACTTAATTCAGGAGATATAGTTTTTAGCTTAGCTCCTAGAATTAATGCTGCAGGTAGAATGGGAAGTGCTTTGCGAGCAGTGGAATTATTAACTGCTGTAGAAAGTAGTAGAAGCAAAGAATTAGCCGAAATTATAGAGCGTGAGAATTCTTTACGTCAGCAAGAAGATCAGAAAACTTTCCGTGAAGCGTGTGAGATTATCGAAAAGAAATATAAAGATATGGAAAATACACCTTGTTTGATTGTCTCTTCGGATGATTGGCATCCGGGTGTGATTGGTATTGTCGCTTCAAAACTGGTAGAAAAATATTACAGACCGGCAATTATGATATCATTCCATGATGGAATTGGAAGCGGAAGCGGAAGAAGTATTCATGGCTTTGATCTTTTTGAAGCAATTAGTTCTGTGGAAAACTATTTGGAAACTTTTGGTGGTCATAAATATGCTGCCGGCTTGTCTATTGTTGCTGAATATTTGGATATTTTTGAAAATAAATTATCAAAATATATCGGTGCAAAAATTACAAAAGAACAATTAATTCCACCATTGAAATTAGATATGGAATTGGAACTCTTTGATATCAATGATAACCTTTTGGATTGGTTAAATAAATTTGCGCCGTTTGGTCCCGGAAATATGCGACCAACTTTCTATACTAAAAATGTTACAGTTGAAGGATTCCCATATAATGTTGGACAAAATCATTTGAAAATAAAAGTAATCAAAGACGGATGTCATCTTGATTTGATTGGTTTTAACTTAGGAGATTACCTTCCAAGTCTAAAAAAAGGATCAAATATCGATATTGCTTATTCTTTAGATTTCAATACTTGGCAGGGAAAAACTACTATCCAAGGCAAATTAAAAGATTTAAGAATAAATCGTTTGCACAATTGATATGGGAAAAAATAAGAGTTTCTTTTTAACAATTACACTTTTATTAGTATTATTTGGGTGCTCGCAAATAATGCAAAAGAGAACAAATTTGATTCCGAAAAAAGTTGATATTATTGAACATCTTTCGGTAAATTTTCCTATTGAGAAAGCTCTTTATGATCCCATCACAAGGACAATTTATGCCAAAAATGGAAATGAAATCCAAATTTTCAAAAATGGGAAAAAGATTAATGTTGTAGGACGTTCAGGCTTTGGACAAAACCAATTTAATCAACTTTCCGACATCGCATTAAGTCCTGCCGGCGATCTGCTTGCATTGGATAGTTTTCGAAAAAAAATCTATCGTTATGATCAAGAAGGTAGTTTTATTGCTCAGATAGATTTAAGCATTTTTGCAAATCCTGTTTTGCTTCAAATGACAAATGATGAGAAAATATACATTTACGATTCGGCAACTAATGAAATTTATATTTATGAAAATTTTTCTAATGAAGAACCTTTGGGTTTTGGGAAATTCACTTTTAGTAAACCACAGCAAATCGGAAAATTTAAGGACACACTTTTTATCTATGATATAAAAATGAATAAAACTTTTCTCTTTAACAGTTTCGGGCAAGAGCTGGAAGAGATAAACGGGAATATTTTTATTGATCAATATGAAAAATTCCAAGTAGAAGAATTTTATATTAAACATTTAAGAACAGGCAAAAAATACCAAATATCAACTTTTCCAATTGATAATTGTTTTGTTCGGAATGGAAATATTATAGTTATCAGAAATAAAGAGCTGGATGTAATAAAAATACAATATGATAAAGAAAATTGAAATAGAAAAACACATTTATTTACCAATGATTTCAGGAGTGCTTTTAGCTTTAAGCCGCTTGCCTTTGCATCTGGGGTTTTTAGCTTTTTTTGCATTTATTCCTATATTCTTCTTATTTGAAAAAAAAATCGGACCTAAAAAAAACATAATTGGTTCGCTGATTTTTAGCACTAGTTATACCCTTGTTAGTCTTTATTGGATTTCACTTGTAACAGTTGGCGGATTTTTAGGATTATTTATTCTATTCGGATTTTATTTCATAATTTATTTTGGTGCAGTAAACATTGTTGCGAAGTATAAACCTGAACTTACAAATTTAGCAATAATCGTTTTTTGGATGCTTTTTGAATATCTGCAAAATTATGGAGAATTACGTTTCCCTTGGTTTAATTTGGGATATTCTATGGCAGAATACGATTGGCTGATTCAATTAGCTGATATTGGTGGAGTTTTTATTGTTTCTTTGTTTGTGTTGCTTCTAAACTATTCGTTGTTTATGGCGTTTTTCAAAATAAAAAAATCAATTATATTTAGTTTGTTTATATTGATTATATGGATTGGATATGGCGGTTGGAGAATAAATACTCTTCCTGTAAAATTGGATGATAAAACGATAAGTTTGATTCAAGCAAGTATTC
>JAMOPB010000448.1 GCA_027064945.1 Candidatus Cloacimonadota bacterium | reverse complement strand
GACACCAGTCCCATCCTCTCTGCAGATAAAATTTTTAAATTAGACAATTCAGTAAAGAATTTTTTAATCAAAGCTTATTAATAATTTAATTAATCGAAATATTCTTACCAATTTCCAGAATCCAATCTGCTAAAAGTTGACATTTTAAGTAAAAATAGAAATTTATAACTTCCTATAAAAAGAGCTAAAGATTAGACAATTAGCTAATAAAATAAGTTAGTTCAAGAATGATTATCAAAGGTAAAATTATGTCAAAAAAACATTTAATAATGGGAACAGCCGGTCATGTAGATCATGGAAAAACAACTCTGATAAAAGCGTTAACCGGTTTTGATTGTGATACGCATAAGCAGGAAAAAAAGCGCGGGATTACTATAAATTTGGGATTCACACATCTGGATTTGCCAGGTGGTAATAGTCTTGGAATAGTTGATATGCCCGGGCATGCTGATTTTATAAACACAATGGTTTCGGGAGCTTCCGGGATAGATTTTGTTCTACTGATTATTGCTGCTGATGAAGGTGTGATGCCACAAACGGTTGAACATTTGGAAATTATGAAATTATTAGGAATAAAGAACGGCTTAATTGTACTTACAAAAGCTGATTTGGTAGATGAAGAATTATTGGAATTAGCGATAGATGAGATAAAAGAATTTGTTGAAAATTCATTTTTAGAAGATGCTCCGATAATTCCTGTTTCAGCAGCAACAAATTATGGAATCGATAGATTACTTTCAAATTTAGATGAGATTGTACAGAAAATTCCACAGAGATCTGCTGAAGGTGTTTTTAGAATGTTTATCGATAGGATTTTTACAATTGAAGGAATTGGAACTATCGTAAATGGTAGCGTTCTTTCAGGGAAAATCTCATCAGAAGATTCTTTGTATCTTCTACCGGTGGGAAAAGAGGTAAGAATCAGAAGAATTGAACGACATGGCAAAAAAGCATCAGAAATTATTGCAGGAGATCGTGCTTCAATGAATTTGGTAGGCTTGAAAAAAACGGAATTCCAAAAAGGGATGTTGCTCTCAAACAGAAAATTAGCACCTACGGAAATGGTAGATGCAAAATTGAAGATTTTCCAACCCGGAATTAGTCTGAATCGTTGGAGCCAATTAATTTTCCTACTTGGAACAGCTAGGATGATAGTGAAGATTCATTTGCTGGATCGAGAAGTTTTGGAATCAGGAGAAAGCGGTTTAGTACAATTGCATTTACCACAAGAAATCATAACTCAGTTTGGAGATAAATTTATCATTCGAAGTTCATCTGATGACAGAACGATCGGAGGAGGTGTGATTGTTGATGCACATCCATTGCATCATCGTCGCAGAAGAGAAAAGCAAATAGAAATCGTAAAAAAAATTGCTGAAGGTGGCTTGAACAGTCTTATCTCAGCTGAATTGGAAAAATCAATTATTCCATTATATGCAGGACAAATTGCAATTCATCTAAATGTTCCGATTGAAGATGTGCAGAAAACAGCTTTGGAAAACAGTGATGAGATAGTTTCATATCAAGATAAGAATGATTTTATTCTTCTTTCCAAAAAGATGGACCAAGAGATAAAAAACGAAATTAAAGATATTCTTTATAAGTTTCATAAAGCAAATCCATTATTGGCAGAAGGCAAAAATTTTAATGAATTACTTGGTATTTTTGGAAAAAACAAAAGTGATATTCATCATCCTATTTTGCATTTGATTTTAGATTCGTTGGTGAAAGATAAAAAAATCCGTATAGAAAACAAAACGTGGGTATTGTCATCTCATAAAGTGGAAATCGATGATAAATTTAGAGCTCAGATAAAATCTGTAGAAAATTATGTGAAAAATTCAAAGCGCTTGTTTGCTGCAACAAAAGATATTTTCGAAGATCTTGATATTCCTGAAAAACGTTTGAGTATGATTCTTACTCATCTAAGAAATGAACAAATTTTAGGTGTAATCAATGGAAATTTTATTCATCGAGATATAATTTCAAAAGCAAAAAAAGCGTTATATGAACTAAATGATAAATCGACTGAAGGAATAAAGTTGTCAGAATTCCGAGATATTATGGGAACAAATAGAAATTCCGCTCTTGAAATTTTAGAGTACTTTGATAATCAGAAAATTACTGTTCGAGTTGGAAATATTAGGAAAATACGAAAGCAAGATTAACTCTTTACTGAGATAAGACAGCTTTAGATCTATCTTATCTCAGTAATTTTTAGAAAAATAAAATTTACGCTTCTGCGTAAAATGTGGTTTCCCAAATTGTAGGAGTTGGTTTTTCTACTAACATATTTTCAAATTTTTCTAAGATATCGACAAAGATTCCTGTTTCCATAAATAAATCAGCAAATTCTTTCTTTTGCCAAGTGCCAATTGCCAAAGCATATTCACCTTCACGAGTAAGTAATTGCATTCTTACAAAACCAGGTTGCTTTTTTGCAATTTCTATTACATCATTATTCCAAACCTCACAAGCTTTTGTGAAATATTCAGGCTTAAAATGATACTCCATAACTGCCGTAAACATTAGCATTCCTCCAATTTCTTAGAAAAAAATTCTAAACTTATTTATTCACAATCTAATTTAATTTGTTGTTCTATTCTTTTCTACTTCTACTCCGACACTTTCAAGATTTGATTCCGTTTGGGTATTATGCTTTTGAGTATAATTGATTATTTTGTTTGTATATGAGAAAAGAATAAATCCTAATACAACAAAAATTGTTCCTAAAAAAAGTGTTTTTCTGAGCTTATAATTACCTCTTAGCTCATTAATTTCTCGCTCATTCATTTTTTCCTCCTCAATAAATTTATTACAAAATAGCCACTGTGTAATAGTTCCCATAATTTCAGCTTCTATTTTGAAAAAACAATATAAGCAATAATGGAGCAAAAAATACATCAGTTTTTTTTATGTCTATAAAAATGTTATTCATAAATGAGCAGAAAAAGAAAAAATTGTTTTACCTGAGAATCTAATCTCATAAAAAGAAAGGAATTAGCTGCAATGCTTGTTTTAGCTGTTTTTTTTTAAACAAAATCCAATTTCAGGTTTTCTATTTCAAATTCGCTGTGGGCTATTACCAGCGGTAAGTTATGTTCTATGAATTGTAATTTTGCCCAATCCTTTTCTGTAATTATCAAGTATTCATAATTTTCTTTAGCAATTTTTTCTAATTGTTTGGAATTAGAAAAATCATAGTGATCATTAAAAGCAAAGTGTTTTAAAAAAAATATTTTATTCTCAAGGATTGTTTTTTCAAAAGATTCAGGAATTCCAATTGCACTGATTAAAGCACAACGAGATTTTTGCAATTTATCAATTCCTATTATCTCACCGGTGGCAGATTGGAAACTAGTAATCTTATATTTTGCTCTTGCGATAGGAAGATTATATTTTTTTAAAGAATCCGGGATATTGCCAAGTCCATTGTATATAATTTGATTTGCATATTTTAAAGCGGAAAGAGGTTCACGTAAAATACCGGCAGGCAAAAGGAAGCCGTTTCCAATTTTTCCTAAGGCATTGAATACGATGAAATCATAATCATGCCTAACTTGTAGATGCTGAAATGAATCATCTAAGATAATATACTCAATCTCAGGATATTTTTGCTCTAATAATAAAATTGCATCTTTTCTTTTACGTCCGGCTATCACAGGAATCCCCGTTAATTTTGTAGCAAGTAAATAAGCTTCATCTCCAGCTTCATAAGCAAAATCAAAAATCCCGTTTTCATCTGAGATCAAGGTAGGATTTTGTTCAAATTTTCCTTTATAACCTCGATGAGAAACAGCAATTTTTTTACCATTTGCATGCAATAATTTGGCTAAATAGATTGTTGTAGGTGTTTTACCACTTCCACCGCTTGTGATATTTCCAATGCTGATGATTTTAGCTTTGGAAACAAATTGTTTACGTGGCAACTGTCTTCTTATCTTCTGAATAATAAAATTTATCATTGCCAAAGGCAGTAGAAGATAAGAGATAAACGATCTTTTATACAAATGATTTGCTATGAATGTTTGCATGCTATTCCTTTTATTAGATCCGGATAAAATCCAAACAGATTTTATTCATTAATATTCTATTCCTTTTCGAGCAGAAATTCCTAAATTAAAATAGTGTTTTATCTCTTTCATTTCTGTAACTAAATCCGCTTTAGTAATTATTTCATTAGAAGCATAGCGACCTGTCATGAGCACTTCTGCTTTGGAAGGAATATTTGCCAGCTCAAGTTGTTTTTCCAGCTTCAATAAATTCCATTTTACAGCTACATTTATCTCATCCAAAACTACCAAATCATATTTATCTGATTGCAAAGCTTTTTTAGCTGCTTGATAACCTTTTTCAGCCTCGATAAAATCTATTTCGTCGGGATTATTTGGGTCAACCAATTCAGCTGTTCCGGTTTGGATAATATCGATGTTTTCTTGTTTTGATAAAAATTCAATTTCACCGTAATGGAAATTTTTCTTCATAAATTGAATCAAACAGATGCGATTTCCATTTCCTAAAGAGCGAGTAATTAAACCCAATGCTGCGGTTGTTTTTCCTTTTCCGTTTCCAGTATAAATCTGCAACATCAAAAACTCCTTTTTCATTTTTTTTATGAACTGATAAAGTAGCCGATAAAATGTCAACTACTCTTTTGCAAGCCGGGGAAAACTCATCATTAACCAATCTAAGTAACAGGAAGTTGCGTTATTTTTCCAAGAATATTTTTTTTCATTATTCAAGAAGGAAAAATTTGTTGCAGAAATAAGCTATTACGAAAAAAAGGGGTTAACTTAATTAAATAAATAAAACTTATAAAATTATTATTATCTAAGGAACTATATGAAACTATGTGAAAAAAATTTAGAAATTCTTTTTAAACAAGCTATTGCAAAGATTGATCCTGAATTTTCTACTTGGGAGAAGCTCTTTATTCAAAAAGCTTCCAATGAAAAATTTGGTGATTATCAAACAAATTTTGCCATGACTAGTGCAAAAGAATTTCAGCAAGCTCCTCGCAAAACAGCTGAGCAAATTGTAGAGAATTTTCCCGAAAATGAGATGATAGAAAAGCTGGAAATAGCCGGACCGGGATTTATAAATATATATTTAAAAGACGGTTATTTAGCAGATCTTATTGCAAAAATGGGAGAAGAGGATTTTGAATTTGATTTTCTGGATAGAGAAGGAAAAGTAATTATTGATTATTCCTCACCTAACATAGCTAAGAGAATGCACATCGGACATCTAAGAAGCACTGTGATTGGTGATGCTATTAAAAGAATTTATCTCTATCTTGGCTATGATGTTATTGCTGATAATCATATTGGTGATTGGGGAACTCAGTTTGGAAAATTAATTATCGGCTACCGTAATTGGTTGGATGAGGAAAAATATAAAAAAAATCCGATTGAAGAATTGGAAAGAATTTATGTTAAATTTGCCAATGAAGCAGAAAATAATGAAGCTCTAAACGATCAAGCACGTGAAGAATTGAAAAAATTACATGATGGCGATGAAGAAAATTTGCGCTTGTGGAAAGAATTTATCCAAGTTTCTTTGGATGAATACAATAAAGTTTATGATCGCTTGAATATTAGTTTTGATGAATATCGAGGAGAATCATTTTATCATGATATGATGCCGGGCATTGTGGAGCTTTTGAAAGAGAGAAAATTAGCAAAATACAGTCAGGATGCCCTAGTAGTGTTTTTTCCTGAAGAAGAAAATCTGCATCCTTGCATTGTTCAGAAAAAAGACGGTGCTTATTTGTATGCTACATCAGATCTTGCTTGTTTGCAATATAAGAAAGATCATTATCAACTAAATAAAGCAATCTATGTAACTGATGAACGACAGCAAACTCATTTCAAACAGATTTTTAAAATTTCTGATATGCTAGGTTGGAAAATAAATAAAGAGCATATCTGGTTTGGAATTATGCGTTTTAAAGATGGAATATTTTCTACAAGAAAAGGAAATGTGATTCGCTTGGAAGAATTATTAGATGAATCTGTGAAGCGTGTAAAAGCGGTAATTGAAGAGAAAAATCCTAATCTTCCGGAAGAAGAAAAAGCGATAGTTGCAGAAAAAATCGGTGTCGGTGCAATCAAATATGCAGACTTAAGTAGAAATCCGCAAAGTATGGTAATTTTTGACTGGGATAAAATGCTAAGTTTTGAAGGAAATACAGCTCCATATTTGCAATATACCCATGCTAGGATAAAATCTGTTTTCCGAAAAGCTGCCGAAATGAATATTACATTTGATGTGCAAGATCTAAAATTATTAGATGAATATGACCACTCATTAGCTTTGAAATTAAGTCAATTCCCTTATGCCGTATTAAAAGCCGGTGAAACTTTTAAGCCTAATATAATTGCAGATTACCTTTTTGATTTAGGTCAAAAATTTAATAGCTATTATAATCAGAAATCTTTTTTAAATTCTGAAGGAATCGAACAAAATAGCAGACTTGCATTGGCTGCCAGAACTGCAGAAGTTTTGGCAAAAGGATTGGATTTATTGGGAATAGAAGCAGTTGAAAGAATGTAATACATAATAAAAAATATGAACCCCCGAGATTTTTATTAAACTTGGGGGTTTATTTTGTTAATGGATAATGTTATGTTTCTCAATTGTAGCGCAACTTGCTAAGTTGCGG
>JAMOPB010000447.1 GCA_027064945.1 Candidatus Cloacimonadota bacterium | reverse complement strand
AAGCTATTTCAGGCTTAGACCCATCTGATATCATGCTTGTTAATGATCTTGATATGAGAATCACAGAAAAAACAAATATATATTATCCTTGGAAATTAGATAAAAATAATCCTAACATGCCTGCAACAAATAATTCGGATAATAACATTGATAATGTGGAACAAATATTTATTGCAAATCCTGAGCAAAAAACCTACACAATTACAATTAGTCATAAAGATCTTTTAGTAAATGAAGATGGTGAAATTTCAAATCAAGATTTTGCCCTTATTATTAGTGGAATTGCAGAAGGTCTCCCAACTTGCACAATAACAAATCCTAATTCGGGAGATGTATTAAATCATGGGGAGAATATAGAAATTACAGCTATAGCTGAAGATCCTGATGGTGAAATTTCAAAAGTAGAATTTTATATTAATAATCAGCTATGCTTTACCGATTATACACCACCTTATTCATATTTATGGGATACAACTTTTGAGAATTATGGAGATAATGAAATTAAAGCAATTGCTTTTGATAACGATAACAACCGGTATGATGACATAAATTACATAACTCTATCCGAACCTTATCAAACAATCTATCAAGCTGATTTTTCCGATGCTTCAGATTGGAACGCAACTAATGGTTCAGGGGATTGGATAAATGTAGTTCCCACTATTCCAAATAATGATCATACAGGAAATGGAACTTGTTTTATTACAAATGGGAATAATGATTATGAAAGTTCCAAAGAATATATTCTAACATCCCCAACAATAGATCTTTCATTAACTGAAGAAAATCATTGTTCGTTCTGGATGTGGTTAGATGCAGAATTTACTCAATCCGATTATGATGGAGCTTTCATCCAAGTTTACACAAATAACCAATGGCAATCTATAGAAAACTCAAATCTTTCTGTCCCTTATGATAACGAAATAAATGAAAACTATAACAATCCTGCTGCAAATGAACCGGCTTGGACTTATGACAAACAAGACTGGACAAAAGTTAATGTGGATTTATCCGAATTTTCAAATTCAGATTTTGCAATTAGATTTATTTTTGCAACTGATTCAAGTAATAATGAAAAAGGTTGGGCAATTGATGATTTTACTATTATAGGAAAAGAGCTTACACAAGTTCCTGGTAATGCATCCAATTTTTTCCCAATAAACGGCGCTACTAATATCCCTCCCAAAGTAACAGTTTGTTGGAAATATCAATCTCTCGAAGGTGATCTGCCTATTGGTTTCAAAGTTGTTAAAGATCAATCTGTAATTGCCGATATACCTTTTAATGGCAATATTTTATACACATTAACACTTGATAATTTACCCTATAATCAAAATATCTCTTGGAAAATTATCCCTTATAATGAAGCCGGAGAATGTAGCACTCCTTTGGAAAATAATTTTACAACAATAGAAGAGCCAGTTCTACCGGAAACCGTAAATACGGTTACTGTGGGCGCTGTAGTAGAAAATTTCAACGGTTCTAATCCTCCTGAGATTACGTTACCACCAATCGAATTAAACTTTGGTATTGTTCACCCTGAAATTGAATTAGCTTTCTCAGAAACTGTAAATAACACTAATATTATTTATCAAGTTCAAAAACTTCCGGATACTCCAATTCCTGAACCTGATTTGTGTGCTACAGTGCTAAAATTAATTATACCTTCAAATATTATGACTCACATTTCATTAAACTATCAATCAAATGAAAAAGCAACTCAAGTACTGTTTTTTGATGGCTCCAATTGGCAAAATGTATCCTCAATATCTACAACTCCTATTTTTGAAAATGGGAAAGTAACATTTAATTGGCTATCATCAGCAAGAACCTCTGATACATTTTTAGTTATGAACGGTGACTCAGAATTACCTGTAGAGCTTGCTTCGTTCACTGCTTCTATAAATTCTAATGAGATTAATCTCTCATGGAGAACAATTACTGAACATAATAGCTATGGTTGGAACATATACAGATCTTCAACTAATTTAATTGAGAACGCTCAAAAATTAAATAATATCCTAATTCCTGCAAAAGGCTTTTGTTCAGAACCTACCTTGTATAGCTATCAAGATGAAAGCGAATTACAAATTAACACAGAATATTGGTACTGGCTAGAAGGGATATCTTTAGATAGTGCTTCAAAGATTTTTACTGAAATAAATGTTCTTTATACCCAAGATGATGATAATGATAATTCACCCGGAATTCCAATAAAAACAGCTCTGGCACAAAATTTTCCAAATCCTTTTAATCCTTCTACCAATATAAAATACACATTAAAAAGTACTGCAAATGTAGTGATTGAAATATACAACGCAAAAGGACAAAAAATAAAAACTTATATGGAAGGGAAAAAAAATAAAGGCGAATACCAAATCTATTGGAATGGTCTTGATAGCAAATCTAAACCTGTCTCAAGCGGAATTTATTTCTTCAAAATGAGAGCGGATGATTTTATTGAAATAAAAAAAGGATTGCTACTGAAATAAGATTCTTTAAAAATTGCGCTACCTTTCTGTATTGATGGGTAGTGCTTTTTTTTGTTTTATATATAATATTTTTTAGTTTAAAGGAGTGTTCATGAAAAGAATTTTATCCCTTGTTTTTCTTATTTTTATTTATAATTTTGTATTTGCAGATTTATCAAAAGTTATTGAAAATAGTGATGTTAAAAAGCTGAACAATCTTTCCATAAATTACCGAAAAAAATGGGAAGAAAGAAAATTTGATGCTTTAACTAAAGCAAATAATAGGAATATTCCATTAATCATTGATAATGGGAAAAACTATATGGAACTTGCTTATTTTGATTCGGAAGATAAACCAATTTATCGAATTACCAATAATGCTGACGCAGCTTTTACAATTTCAACCGATAAAGTTTACCCAACCTCAGGAAATGGCTACTCACTTACAGGTGACGGAATTCTTGTGCGAGAATGGGATGGCGGAGCTGTAAGAGCCTCTCACCAAGAATTTGGCGGCAGAGCAACAAGTGGTGATGGACAAACAACTACTCATTATCATTCTACCCATGTTGCAGGAACAATTATGGCTGCCGGAGTTCAACCTGCTGCCAAAGGAATGGCTTTTGAAGCTAGCTTAAAATATTTCGACTGGAATTATGATACTTCTGAAATGGCTACTGAAGCAGCAGATGGCATGCTCTTATCAAATCATTCATATGGATTTGGACGAGGCTGGGCTTGGAATAATGGTTGGGTTTGGAATGGACAATCTACTGCTGGAGAAGATTGGACTTTTGGATTATACAATTCAAACTCCAGAGAATTTGATGAAATAGCCTACAGCGCACCTTACTATCTGATAGTTGAATCTGCAGGAAATGACCGAGGAGATGGACCCGGAGATGATCCTGACCATCCAAATGATGGACCTTATGATTGTTTGGCAGATATGGCTGTTGGTAAAAATGTACTCACTGTTGCCGCAGTAGATGATCTAACAGGAGAATATACCCAACCTTCTGACGTGCAAATGTCTTATTTTAGTAGTTGGGGACCTTGCGATGACGGAAGAATAAAACCTGATATTTCAGCAAACGGAATCAACTTATATTCAACTTACGATGGCTCTGATACAGATTATTCATCAATTTCAGGAACATCAATGGCAGCTCCTTCTGTTACCGGTTCTCTTGCTTTGGTACAAGAACATTACCAAGAACAAACAGGAAACTTCCTAAAAGCAGCCACTCTAAAAGCTCTTACCGTCCATTGTGCTGATGAAGCCGGTGATAGTGATGGACCAGATTATGAATTCGGTTGGGGTTTGATGAATACAAAAAGAATGGTAGATTACATTAGTGCTGACGGTTATACAGTTCAAATAAATGAACAAATTTTACAAAATGGTGGAGAATACACAATTACATTACCTGCAAGTGGCTTGGAAGATTTCAAAGCTACACTTTGTTGGACTGATCCTGCCGGAACAGCTTTAAGCTCAAGTTTAGATCCAACTACACCAGCTTTAATTAATGATCTTGATATGCGAATAACTCAAAATGGTTCTACATATTTTCCTTGGACGTTAGATAGAGACAATCCGGCTAATGCTGCTACACAAAACAGCGATAATTCTGTTGATAATATCGAGCAAATAGTAATTAATAATCCAAATGGTTCTTATACTATCACAATTAATCATAAAGGTACTTTAGTTAATGATAATGGCACATCAGCTCCCCAGAATTATTCCCTTATCATCAGCGGAATCTCTAGTGGTTATCCGATTGTAAATATTCAGAATCCATCTTCAGGTGACATTATTGAAGTTGGAACCATAGAGCCAATACAAGTATCCGCTACCGATGCTGACGGCTCGATTTCAAATGTGAAGTTCTACATTGACAATCAATTAAAAGCAACAGATTCTACATCACCTTATCAATATGACTGGGATACATCAGCTGAAAGTTTAGGTTCTCACACAATCAAGGTTATAGCTACAGATAATGAAAATAATCAAACAGAAAAATCAGTCAGTGTGACAGTGAGTTTGCCAATTACTGAACTTTTCTATGATGGTTTTGAAACTGATAAAAGTTGGACTTTAGCAGGAGAATTTGAAAGAGCAATTCCAACCGGACTTGGAGGTGAGCATGGAAATGCAGATCCGGCATCTGCTCATGCAGGAAGTTATGTACTAGGAACAGATTTAACCGGACTTGGTTCTTATCCCGGAGATTATGAAAATTCTTTAGCTGATCGCGAGTTATATGCTATCTCACCTACAATAGATTGTAGTAATGCCAGCAATGTAACTCTTGATTTCACTCGATTCCTCAACGTAGAATCACCATCTTATGATCATGCTTATATTGATGTTTATGATGGTTCTAATTGGGTTGAAATTTGGACTAATTCAGCTGCAGTAAATGATTCCCAGTGGTCAACCATTCATTTTGATATTTCTGAATATGCTGACGGGAACAGTAATTTGCAAATTCGTTTCTCAATTGGCCCCACTGATTCATCTTGGCAATTCAGTGGTTGGAATATTGATGAATTTCTTGTGCAGGGAAATGTATCTAATAGCTACACTATCACATCTCCTTCAGAAGGAGATATATTTGCTCTAGGTGATGCTTGCCAAATCACATGGGAAGGATTTACTTCTACCAATTCTGTAAGCATCGATTTATTCCAAGCAAATACTTTTATTCAAAACATTACTGCCTCTACTCAAGATGACGGAATATACGATTGGAATATTTTTAATAATTTATCTAATTCAGATCAATATAAAATAAAAGTTACCAATTTGGAAGATTCCAATATATACGCTTTTAGTGACCTCTTTTCTATTTATGGTCCGGAAATAAGTGTAAGTCCAAGCTCAATTGATTTTGGAGATGTAGCACAAAATGATATAAATTCAAATGAAACATTTACAATTTCAAACACCGGCTCAGGTACATTGTTTGGAACTATTACTTACCCTTCTGAGTTAACAATTTCTGTTCAAACAAGAAAGGAAAAAGAGATAACTCCATTAAATTCAATTAGAAATCAATTATCATATTCTATCTCAGAAGGAAACTCCAAGACATTTAATGTATCTTTACAAACGTCAGAATTAGGAACTTACAATTCAGATATTCAAATTAGCTCAAATTCAAATGCCAATCCTAATGAAACGATTTCTGTTCAAGCAAATATTTTTTCTCCTCCTGTAATTGATTTTTCTCAAGATGAATTCCAAAATTCACTTCAAAGCGGTTCTTCCAATGAACAAATTCTTACAATTTCCAATAATGGTGGTTCTGACTTAACTTATAATATCGCTATTGAAAACACCGATAGATCTACTGCCGGACCAGATTCTTACGGATATTATTGGATTGATTCTAATGAAGCAGACGGACCGGAATATAACTGGTATGAAATTAATGGTATTGGAACAGAAACTTGCGTAGGAGATGATGTTTCGGAAACTGTCACATTACCTTTCACCTTTGAATTTTACGGTACTGTAGAAAATTCTATAACTATCTCATCAAATGGATATCTTACATTTGGTACGGATGGTACTGATTATAGCAATGATGAAATTCCAAATGCAACAGAACCAAATAGCATTATCTGTCCATTCTGGAGAGATTTAAGACCAAGCGGTAATGATTGGGGAAATGTGTATTATTATTCTGATGAGACCAATAATAGATTCATTGTGGAATATGATAATGTATCGCATTATAATAGTCAAAATCCTCTAAACAATGAAACTTTCCAAGTGATATTATATCCTAATGGGAATATTTTATATCAATATGATACAATTGCACAAAATACTAGCGTTACTATTGGAATAGAAAATTCTTCCGGAACTGTGGGATTGGCTCTAACAAATCTTGAAAATCTAACAAGTGGATATGCTGTGCTATTTACCACAAACTATACTTCAGATAACTGGCTAAGCCTATCAAACAATTCAGGAACTATTATAGCAAATGATAGTGAAGAAATAACACTTTATTATGACGCAACTACTCTTACGGCAGATACATATCAGAAAAATTTAGTAATCACATCTAATGATCCTGCAAATAGTGAAAAAGTTATTCCAATAAATTTAGTTGTTACAGAAGCAGCTCCACCAATTATCACTGTATCTACTACATCTATAAATTTTGGTGATGTAATA
>JAMOPB010000446.1 GCA_027064945.1 Candidatus Cloacimonadota bacterium | reverse complement strand
TATGGTTGCTAATTTTCCTATTCCTATTTCTGCTGATTTTTCTAAAAACTCTTTGATAAAACCAATTCCTGAATCCGGCAAAGTATCTCTTCCATCCATAAAGGCATGATAATAAACTTCTGTTAATCCTGCTTTCTTAGCCTCTTTTAGCAATTCCCATAAATGTATTTCATTGCTGTGAACGTTTCCATTGGAAAGTAATCCGAATAAGTGTAATTTACTATTTGATGCTTTAACGTGTTTGAATGCAGATTGGAAAGCGGGATTTTTGCCAAAAGTACCTTCAGCTATCGCTTTGGAAATTAATGTATTCAATTGATACACAATTCTTCCGGCTCCAATATTTAGATGTCCAACTTCGCTGTTTCCCATAACTCCTTCCGGTAGTCCCACATGTAAGCCTGAAGTGAAAAGTTCAGCTTGTGGATTTTCTGCAAAGAATTTATCCAAGTTTGGTGTTTTTGCTTGCTTTATTGCATTACCAACTGTTTTCTGATTTTTTCCAAATCCATCTAAAATTAATAATAATGCTCTATTTATTTTTATTTCCATAATATCTCCTATGTTATTTTTTTATATAATATTCATTTTACTGTAAATTCCAAATCTATTTCAGTTAAATTACTTATTTTTGAATTTGCAAGTTGCTTAAGCAACATATCCAAAGATTTTTTAAGTTCACGATCAAATTCAAACTCTATCGGGTTATCTGAAGCTAGAATTTTGACAATTCCATTCCCACTATTTTGATTGATAAATTGGTTACTAAATTTATGTATTTTGCCCGGTATTAGATATGATTTGCCTTCCGAATTTTTTAACATAACGATATGCTTATCCGGTTGTAAAAGAAATAGTTGTACGTAGCAAGGTGAAGTAGTTTGTAAGAAAACAGAAAGTGTATCAGTGGAATTAAATTTCTCTTTGTTTAGATTATACATGAAATCTAAATCGGAAGTAAAATTTTTTGGCGGATAAAATTTAATCCTATACTTCGAAGCGAGAATTTGTTTACTTCCTAAGAACGTTGTATTTGTTTCAATATTTTCGATTTTCTCTAAAATGCCTTTTCTTACTTTTCTTTTCAAATCTAAAAAATGTATAACATCAATTTTATCCATGTTTTCTGAATACAATGAAATGAAATTTGGATCAACATTTGTTTGCCAAAAATAATCATAAGCAGATTTTATTGCTCGGAAGCGAGTTAAGTTTTCATAATCAGAGTCATCATTTTTTGCAATAATGCTGCTTGTTATTATAAGCTCGGTATCAGATATTTTGATTATTTGTTTTCCTGCTGTGCTGGTAAATGGGGTAGAAGCTACATAGTTAGGTCTGGTCTCTATTGTCTCATTTATCATGCAGCTGATTAGAAAAAAAGCTAATATAACCACCGCATATAATTTGTTTGCCATTAATTCTCCAAATTTAATTTTTGTTATTAAAAAATAAATTGCTGTAAATTTGTCAAAATCATTGTATAATAAAGATTTATTTCAAGAAGAATAGAAGGTGAAATGTTAGATTTTTTTAATGGTTTTTATATTGAGAAGAAAGATGAAGATTTTTCAGAATTTGATTGGAAAAGTGGATTTTTTACAACTTTCAAAATTGTAGATAGGAAAATAATTGATTTTGAGTTACATTTGAAAAGATTATCAAAATCGCTTAAAACTTTTGGAATAAATTTGCCAAATTACAATTATAAGAAAATATGTAATAATTTGTTGAAAATAAATGTGTTACATGATGCAAGAGT
Source organism: Candidatus Cloacimonadota bacterium (assembly GCA_027064945.1). Taxonomy (GTDB): domain Bacteria; phylum Cloacimonadota; class Cloacimonadia; order Cloacimonadales; family TCS61; genus DAOWES01. Next base: position 4,923 of record JAMOPB010000446.1, on the reverse strand, counting down.
AAAATTGATGATATTTAAAAGGCATGATAAAACTAATTGTTGGATAAAGATGTTGCCCTTGAAGATAGAAACTCATCCAAGAAGATTATCTATTTATCCTATTAAAAGAAAAAATGAAATTAAATTCAAACACAAATCAATAAATTACTCGGAAAATATCCGTTTGAATAGTCTCGCAAAACAAAACGGATTTGATGATTTTTTATTCTTAGATGAAAATAATTATGTACTGGAAACAACTTTTTGTAATATATTTTTTGCAAATAAAGACGAAATTGTTACCCCAAAAAAGGAACTTCCTCTGTTAAATGGAATTATTAGAAAAAAAATAATTTCTAAGATTTGTATAAATAATAAACATATTTATGAGAGAATGATAACTATCAAAAATATGAAAGAATATGATTTTGCTTTTATCACAAATTCAATTATTGGTGTGCAAGAAGTAATTGCAATTGATGGTGAATCCTATGGTAACTGTCTGCTAATTAATGAGATAGATGAATATTTGAGAAAATGAATATTAAACAATATAATGCTTTAAAATATTAATATATAATTACTTATAACATGATATTCATTTTTAATAAAGAAATAATTTGCTACTTTTGTTGATTAATTTAACTATCTGTAGTGAATTTATTACTACTTTATATAAAGATAATATTTTTTTTGTTTGACATCTATTAAAGCTTAATAAATTTTAAGTAAGTTAATATATAAATAGGAAATAAATATAGTTAATAAATTTTTTGTGGATAAATATGAATTAAATAAAGTTTTTAGGAAAAGGAGGAAATATGAAGCGAGTGCTTTTGTTGTTCGTAGTTTTTTTGTTTAGTGTGGGATTGTTTGCCGCTCCGACAGTTAGTTCTGTTGGTATGTCTAATACTGATGGAGGGGGAGCTAGTACAAATCAAATTAAAAAGGGAGAAACTGTTTATATCAGCGGTGTAGCTACTAATGTGACTTCTGGTTATGAATTAAAAAATGTATATAATGGTGATGAAAGTGACGAAGTAGTTGGAGATTTATACATTGATTATTGGGACGGAATTCCAGGTGACGGTGGAACCATGTCTTATGGACCGTCTATAACTTTAGATAGCTTTTCAGGTAGTGGTGCTGATGGAACTACTTTTACAGGTGAGTTCGCTATGCCAACTAATATTCCCAGTGATACGGATTATATTACTATTTATTTTGGCTTACAAGAAAATAAAAGAAGTGCTTATAATTATGGAACATGCATTGAATCAGAAGTAGATGTTTCCACAGCTCCAAGTGGATATTATACTTATTTAACCTATGTTGATGACACTACCACTGAAGCACCAACTTTAACAACACCAAGTTCTAATAGTGTGATTAATGATAGTTTTAATATTGATTTTAATTTACCTGAAACAGCTTCTGATGGAACTGTGAAACTTTCATTTACCAGAACCGGTGGAGAAGCTGATAGTGACGACCATGTGCTTATTGTTGCTAGTGAAGCCTCCGGAAGCCATCAATTTTCACTTGATGCCACAGATTTAGGTAGTTCAAGTTATGTAGAGTTAGAAACAGGAAGTGATAATACTTTAACAAGTGGAAGTACATATAATATTAAGATTGAGTATCAGGATTTGGCAGGAAATGCCGCAGCGAGTGATTCAAATGCCGGAGTAACTTATTCCAATGATTATATAGAAGCAACAGGTGGAGATTATAATGCTGGTGCTAGTTTTGCTCCTGAATCTACCGATAATCCATATTTTTGGGCAAAATTTGAGAAAACCGGTTCAGGTTCAGCTTTTACAATAACAGGTTTAAAATTTGATACTACTGGTGATATGGAAGATAGCGATGTAGTAGACATAAATCTTTGGACTTCTTCATCAGACACTTTTGATGAAAGTAGTGCAAGCAAGCTAAATGCTGAATCACCTCAAAATGATCCGCTTGAATTTACCAATTTAAGTATCAGTGTAGGATCTTCCGGCATATACATTTATTTAACCGTAGATGTTTCATCAACAGCAGAATCTACAGATACTATTGGTGCAGCTATTTTATCTAATGATGATATCACTACTACTGCAGTTGTAACCGGAGCTCCAATCAATGGTGGAGATCATCCACTGCCAGTTACATTATCATCTTTCACTGCGGAATTAGATAATGATATGGTTGTATTAAATTGGGTAACTGCTTCAGAGAGCAATAACTCTCATTGGAATATATATCGTTCTCCATCAGCAAATTTTGGACAATCAGTTAAGTTAAATTCTAATAACATTCCTGCAGCAGGATATTCTTCCGAGCCGGTTTATTATAATTATACTGATGATGCTGAATTAGTACAAGATACTAATTATTGGTATTGGTTAGAGTGTGTAGCATTTAATGGTTTAACAGAGCTAAAAGGACCAATTGATATTCGTATTTCATCAGAAGAACAGGAGGAGCAAACTCCTGAAATTCCTACTGAATATGGACTTTTCCAAAATAGCCCAAATCCATTTAATCCTGAAACAGAAATAAGTTTTGCTTTGGAAGAAGATAGTAATGTAGAACTTACTATTTATAATGTAAAAGGACAAAAGATAGTAAATTTATTTAGTGGACATGTTGCAGGTGAAAGAATTCACAAAGTTTGGTGGAATGGTAAGGATAATGAAGGAAATAATGTAAGTAGTGGAGTTTATTTCTACAAATTGGAAACAGAAAACAACCAATACTTCAAACGTATGTTATTAACAAAATAATTTTGATTTAACAATCTGAATAATAAGGGCAGCAATTAGCTGCCCTTTTTGTTTTCTTGACACAATTTCCAAGTAAAATATTAAAGCATCGATGGTGCAAGAGTAAAAGGGAATCTCGTTAAAATCGAGAGCGGTCTCCGCCACTGTAAGCAACGTAAGTGTTTGATTTTGAAAAGCCACTGAAGAGATTTGGGAAGGCAAAATCAGATGTTGTAAGCCAGGAAACCTGCCATTAAACTAAATATGTCTGTTTTATACCACGGAGTTTTGGTTTCAGATTTTAGTTTAATTTTCCTTTTATTCAAAAATAATAATATAAAAGGAAAAGATATGCAAAAAAGAATCATATATATAACATTTTTATTCGCAATTTCCATTGCGTTCGGCTGTATGCCAAAATCTAATAAATCAACCACTCCGGCATATATAGTAACATCTCCTGAAGTAGCTGAAATTATTGTTTTATTAGGTGCAGAAGATAACATTGTAGGTGTTACAACAGAATGCGATTATCCTAATATTTTACAATCCAAAACAAAGGTTGGAACATTCAGTGAAATAAGCTATGAAAAGGTTGTAGAATTATCTCCAACCATAGTTTTTGCATCTAATCTTGAGCAACAAAAATTAGCATCGGATTTAAAGAAAATGGGAATCAGAACGGAAATAATTTATTCCCAATCTCTTAATGATATGTTTGATAATATTTCTAAAATAGGGGAATTAATAGGAAAATCTGAAAGAGCAAAACTTGTGGTAGATAGTTTACAAACAGAGCTAAAGAAAATTACAGATACAGCTGAATTGTACAAAAATAAAAAAGTCTATATTGAAATCTATGGTGATCCGATAATGACTGTTTCTGATAATTCTTTTGTGGGAAATCTGGTGGAAATTGCCGGTGCAAATAATATTTTTGATAGTTTACCTCGAGATTATTCAATGGTAAGTGCGGAAAAGGTTATTGAATCAGTTCCTGAAATAATGATACTTACTTATCCTGGAATGAGTAAATCTGATATTAAAAACCGTAAAGGTTGGAGCAATATTCCTGCGATTAAAAATGGTAAAATTTTTACAATTGAAGATATTAATCCCGATTTAATTTTGCGAGCAACACCAAGGGCAATTTTAGGAATGAAAAAATTGCAGGAGATTTACAATGACTAAGAAAATCCTTATACCGCTATTTTTTATCGGATTTGTAGGATTAATCTATCTTTATGTAAGTTTTGGTGTGGCAAATTATAATATTCTTCTCTCAATTCGTTTACCAAGACTTTTATTAGCTTTTCTAAGTGGTTTTATTTTAGCCGGCGTGGGATATGCTTTCCAAGTTATGTTAAATAATCCTCTTGCAGAGCCATATATATTGGGAATTTCATCCGGTGCAGCATTCGGTAGTATATTGGCAACAGTCTCGGGAATGTTTTTGCTTACGCCGATATTTGGCTTCGTAGGAGCTTTACTTACAATGATTCTTGTTTGGAATTTGGCTCATATCGGAGGGATGTTTGATAAAACAAAATTGCTCCTATCCGGAATAATCGTTGGAATGTTTTTTAGTGCTCTTATCTCATTGATAATATTTTTTAATCAGCAAGATATTAGTAACATTTTAAGTATATTAATGGGTAATCTCGGACATATTTTCAGCATTCTAGAATGGAAAATATTTATAGCTGTTTTTATTGTCTCAATCGGATTAATGATTTATCTTTTCTCACTTGCAAAACAGTTACAGATACTTTCTACCGGAGATTTGGTTGCAGTTAGCTTAGGAATTGATATTAAAAAATTGCGTAGAAGAATATTTATTGTAAGCAGTTTGTTAACAGGTATCACAGTAGCGTATGCAGGAATTATCGGGTTTATTGGCTTAGTTGTTCCACATTTAATTCGAATGATTTTTTCTTCACGCCAAGATATTTTGTATTCAGCATTAGGTGGCGCATTTTTACTTATTTTATGCGATTTTATTGCTATGCATATTGCAGTTGTTGAATTACCTGTAGGAATTATAACATCTTTTATTGGATGTCCGTTTTTTATTTACGTGATGTCCAAAAATAAATAAAAAAAAGTTCTTTATAAAAGCATATAGTGTGGAATGAAAAAAAGGCCAGAAGCAATATTTGCAACTAGCCCTAGATTATTTTTATTTATGTCGATT
>JAMOPB010000445.1 GCA_027064945.1 Candidatus Cloacimonadota bacterium | reverse complement strand
AAATATAATCTACCTTGGATTGCAGATTTTAGAGATCCTTGGTGTGATATTGATTATCTGAAAAATGTGAAAAGATCTTTTTTAACTGAGAAACTAGATAGGAAATTGGAACAAAATGTTGTACAAAATTGCGATTTGGCAATTTCGATAAATCATGATATTCTTAAGAAAATTGGTGCTGAGGGAAAAGGTGTGATTATTCCCAACGGTTTTGATGCTGAAGATTATAAAGAATATCCATATGGGAGCGATAAATTCACAATATCATACTTTGGTCACATTACTCCGGAAAGAGAGCCGGATGCGGTTATTAAGGCTTTAAATAAGCTCTATGAGCAGGGAATTGATGACATTAGCTTAGATTTTTTTGGGAATGTGGATGATAAAGATCGTTTACTTTCTTTAGCAAAGTATGATTTTATAAAATTCCATAATTATATTCCGCATGAAGAAGTTATGAAAAAAATTCAGCAAGCCGGTATTTTGCTTTTGGTAATTAATAATCGTGCTGATAATTTGGGAATAATTACCGGGAAAATATTTGAATATTTGGTTTCTCGTAAACCTATCTTAGCTTTAGGACCAAAAGATGGCGAAGCTAATGAAATAATAAAGCAAACAAAATCAGGTAAGATGTTTGGTTATAACGCTATTGACGAGATAGCCGATTACATAGCTGACATCTATAAGAATGGTTATAAAAGTTTTTCAGATATTGAAAAATATGATAGGAAAAAGATTACCGAACAATTAGCACAAAACATAAAAAAAATAGTTACCAAATAAAATTTTATATAACAAAAAAGCAGCTTTTCGTTTTGAAAAGCTGCTTTTATATGTTTAGCCAAATTAAGCTATTTTATCAATCCTAACCAATCACCAACTAAGAATTGGATACGTCCGATTAATAGTGAGATACGAGCCATAACGGTATAACCGAAAGAAGCACCGAAACCAACCATCATAAACCAAACACCAACGTTGGTGAATTTTCCATAAACACCTTTGTGATCTTTACTAAAGAAGAAATATAACAAGATTGTTACAGTTCCGATAAAGATTAATACTGTATTAATAGTATTTAGTGGAAGCATTGCACTTCTCATCTGTACGAGAACAGAAGAGTGAATAGACATAGGAACACCCATACCTACAATACCCATACCGAATACGATTGGATATCTAGCTAACCAACTAAGGTTTTTAGAGAATCTGAAAGAGTACAAGATACCTAATAATGCAGGAATGATTAATATAAATCTATGACCTAAAAATATTGGTGTATATACATAAGGAATAAATGCATTTTCATAAACCAATGGAATAGCATATCCCATTGATACACCAACTAAAAGAGCCTCTGCGAATCTATAAAATGGGTTATCTTTGTACAGGAATGAGAAAATGCTGAGCGTTAAGAGCGCTGCAACTGTATTGCTGATTGTTTCAAACATTTTGTACTCCTATAAATTTTCATTCTTATTTCTGGTAACAAAGAACCCGATGTTTCCAAGCAAAATAAACACAATTATCATAATATGTGCTACAGATTGTGCATTCATACCGATCCTAGCGGTCTTGTATTTATAATTAAGAGGAATACCGGTATCTATTGTTTGCCCATCTTCTACATAAGTAATTGTTTCTTTTGTGATAGGAACATTGATGCTTTTAGATATTTCTTTACTAAATGGTCGTCCGTTTGGATATTCTTCACTTTCATATGAAGCAAATACATCAACTAATTTCTCATATTCTGCTGCACCTTTTAAACCGCGGAACATTCCAAGAAGCTGACCTGTTTGCAGATATGGATAGTTATCAGCAACCATCACAGCGGTGATACCTGCAGCAACATTAGCTCCAAATTTTGCACGAGCATAAGTTACCCAAGATAATGCACTACCACTACCGGAAAAATCAATTACCAAGTTCATGTCATCATAGTTTTTGATACCTTTCATAATATCAAGATTTTTAATCTTACGTCCTTGAGAATCTGTATCTACTGCTTCAGAAATATCTTCACCCATTCCTAAAACGATTGGAAGGAAAAGAGAATATGGCTTGTAACCAAAGTTAAGATAATCAACTCCGGAACTTACATCATAATTTTCTTTAGCTGTGTTGATAGCATAATCTACCAATGGTGCAGCGGCAGGAGTAAAACAAATTGTGAATACTTTTACATCACGCTCAAAACAATGGCGTAAAACTGCAACTTCCATTGGGAATAATTCAGGCATTGTTGACGCATCATGCATGAAAGATAAAAGCACTGCTTTATTAGGATCGCCTGCAAAAGAATCAATCTTACGATATATATTTTCAGTAGGCTCACTAGTGTATGTTGGTGAATTAAATGGAATCACCAAGGGAATAATAATTGAAAGCGCCACTATCAAATAGATAACACGACGATCAACTTTTTGCATCTTATCAAAGAAGGTTATAATTTTTTCGTTCATTTCTAATCTCCTCCACCAAGATACGTTCTTTCGATTCCGAGTAATATCTTAAGAGATGTGGCTGTCATTCCAAGACCAACACCAATCATGATAGCTCTTTTTGAAGCTAGGTTTGGAACGTTTAAAATCCAAGTTGATGTTTTGGGAATCCATTTAGAAATCATTGTTCCTAATGGTACTTGACCTAACATCACAATAATTGCGGCAAGAAGCAATACTGTAGCTTCAGGAGTACGAGCACGGAACGCTTTATAAGCTGCCGAAGCTATGTAGAAAGCAAGTAAAGCAAACATTGTAGCACTCATCGGCATTTGGATGTTTTTGAAAAGCCACATGTATGGTGTACCTGCTTCGGTACCCCAAATGAAACCTGAAAGAGCTGTGAAAACTAATCCACTAAGTGTAATTACACTATATTGCCAGTTAGGTGCTTTATGTGATATTTTTTGTCCGTGAACCATGAATAAACTTAGTACACCAAGAATAACTGCAAATGGTGAAATAGCTTTTGACCATTCTTGCCACCATTCGAAGAAGTTTTGAGATACCACATGAGGGCTAAATGAATGTAATACAAACAAAAATCCCAGAGTGATAACGATAATTAACGGTATTTGTCGTTTCATTTATCCTCCTATTTTTCTGGAAACGCGTTAATAAGGAAAGTAGCGTGAGCAGTTGAAAGAATTGTACCAACTACAATAAAAGCTAAAATTAAGAATTTAGTATAATCTACAGCTTTCAATGTTCCTAATTGAAGAGGTTCTCTCGCTAGATAAGCGGATGCGGCATAAAGCTCTTCACCAATAAGTGTATAATCGCAAGTAGTAATAAAGAATGGTATCTGAGTAACTGCATCAGTACCGGCAATCTGAATAGCTCCGGTAGATGAACCGTTTTCTGTCATAATAAGTGCTTCAGCCCAGAACATACCCATATAGAAGTTTGTTGCTGTTTTTTCTCTTAGCATTACACCGTTCACACCAGCTACGAATGCAAATTGTGATGTTGTAATGAAGAACACACTATTTTTATCATGACTATCCGGTCTTCCAGCTTCGAAGTGAGCTTCTTTAACGATCTCTTGTGCAATCGGAAGAACAATATAATCACGAACCGGAACCAATATTCTTGTGTCATATTCTGCTGCTTTTTTAGCTACACGGCCTAAAATGGAAAGACCGGCTAAAGTTGCAACATCACTAATCCCTGATAATCCCGGAACGAATAAGATAGGTCTTCCCATCTCAGTAGCACGTCCTATAGCGTTATCGATTTCTTCAATACCTGCAATTGGTCTAACATAAAGATCTTTACCACGTTTTGCTTGAGTAATCATGAAGAAAACCATGGAACCGAAGATTAATGTAGCAATTAAAGCAGGAATTTTATCTGTACTAAACCAGTTTGGAAGAGGATAAAAATATTCTTTTCCAAGCTCCGGATAATATTTGGTGATATCTTTATTGAAAGGAAACTTTCTTGGTTCATCTGTTGTGAAAACAGCAGATTCAGAGAAATGCCCTTTTCCATCTGACATTACCATTTTATATTTAAACGCTCTAGCACCTATGCTTTTTACTTTTTTTAAGAATTTGATTCTTTGTTTATCAGAATTATACTCAGCTGCTTTTTTCAAAATCTCATCGTTTTTGATTAGATCAATTTGATTTTGATAATAATCTATAGCTTCTTGATAACCTGCTTTTTCATCTTCAGTTTCAGCTTCTGCTAGTTTTTGTTTATAATCATCAATATTTTTTTGATATGTTTCTATACTTTTCTCAAGTTCTGTTTGATATAAGTTAGAAGACACATCTCCTTTAACTGAGAATGTAGGGCTTACTAAGAATAAACCTTTATCAGCATCAAACTTGCTAACTCCTTTATAATGAGGTGCATTATAAGAGATGTTATCAAGAAGTTCTCTTTGATATCCCATCATTTTCTTAGATAAGCGCCATTCTTCATTATTATAGTTGTTTTTGTAAATTGAGTAAGAAAACTTATCTACTTCATTACCTTTAAAAGTTAATTTACCCGGAAGAAGTGATTTTGAAGTTTCATCAAATATCAACTCTTGCATAAACGTGTAATTTTCATCATCATCTATTTTTGTGCGAATAGTTATTTCCATTTTAAGACGACTTGATGGTTTATTTAATTTGTAAACGAGCTTTTTATCTTGGTAAAACTCATTAATTGTTTTTATTTTTTCATCTCCGTCGTAAAGAGTGAAGAAAACATTCTTAATATCTTTGTAGTTAGCATTTGTAAATAAATCATAGTTTACTAAGAGTTTAGTTTTATCTTCATTTAAGAAAGATGTGTTAGTTAAGAAGACAACAGGCTTTTTCCAAGTAATTCTATTATAATCACCTTTATCATCAGGTCTATCTTCTACATTCCATTTAGTAGGAAGAACCGGAAGATCTGCTGTTGTAGCATTATCTGCATAAGATAAATCAGAAAATGTTTCGTATCCTGCTCTATCTTGAAGTGAAAAAACAAAAGCATATTGATCAATATTTTCTGTATCGATTGCAACATCAATATTTTCCCCAACAATTTTGCCGTTTTTAATTTCTACAGCAACAGTATTGCTTGGTGTGTATGGATAACCGCAATATCTGCTAAAAATGAGTTTTGCAGGATTTTCTTTGATTGTAGGTTGGTAATCTTTATCTAATTCAACTTTTTTCTGTTCATCTACATATTTATTAAAGTTTTCAATATCAGCTTTATTCAGCATATAGATGCTATGGTTAGTATGATCACTTGTGAAAGCAGCACGACTCCATTCAAATTGAAGTCTGTTTGCATCTTTTACATAAACAGTATAGAATTCTTCAGTTTTCTCAGGAGCATTGTCGATTGGAATTCCTGAAATAGGTTCAGCATAAGGCATATAACTACGTGATTCTGTAACTGCTAAAACTGTGTAAAAATATTCTTTTCCGGCTATTAATTTTTTATAAATACCTGAAAAATGTCTTAACTTTAATCCGGCATAAACTTCGGTTTCGCCGTCTTCATTAGTAATTTCAACTTTTTTATTTTTATAATAAAAATCGTCTTCGTTGATTACTCCAAGAATTCTAAAGTTTTTTAATTGTGGCCCAGTTACTGAGATATCTCTTGGGAACCTACGGTAAAGTGGGCTATTATCCGGTTGTTGTTCTTCTTTTTTAAGTTTTGCAGGGCTTTCTAGTCCTACAAAGCCATTATAATCTGAATCATAAAAGAACATCTCATCGCCGGCAACACCAGTTTTTACATTAACATCAACCTTACCAATGTAGAAAAGAGAATCAGGAGTTACACCACGATAAACACGGTACTCAATAATTCTTTTTTCTTTTGGTAATGGTTTCCAGCTTAATACTAATCCACCACCATCGTCATAAGGGATGTCATTTGCTTGTAAGTTTTCAACGATATAATCTTCGTTTTCAACAGCAAATGAATTCTGTGGTACTAGTAGCAGGCAGGATACTACAAGTAGCAACAAGCTACTTATCTTACCTAAGTTTAATTTCATAAACTACTCCTTTCTTAATCTTGAATATATATCTATTTCTTAAAATGTTTTCACAAAAACAGAAAGATAGTTGTATGTTGTCAAATGTTAAATGTATCTTGCCTGATTTTAGAGATTAGAATTATACTAAATCTATTGGGAATTATAGTTTTAACTTTGTATATAAATGAAACAATCTTAGGAGATTATTGCCTTTTTTTAATAAATAATTAAGAATTTAAACCCAAATATGCAGTAAATCTTATTTTAGCAAAATTTTACATTTAGCTTAATAATGAAATTCCATAACTTTTAATTTTGGTATGTTGAACTGGATTGCAGAAAGTAACGAGTAAAAAGTTACGCGTAAAGCGTGAAGAGTTAGAAGTAAAGAGTAAAGAGTAAGCAGTAGGAAGTAAGAAGTGAAAATGTAGAATAAGCTGCCAGCTTGTCATTTCCGCAACTTAGCAAGTTGCTTTGCAATTGGGAAATAGCATTATCCGGTTTTTTCTGTAACTTTTTTTTACTCTAAATCTCCGGGATTAACATTGTCTTTTGCTTTAATAAAACTACTTTTAAAATTATTTGAATGCTATTTATTAATTGTGGACTGTGCTATTTAATTTTCCTCTGCTATAGCTTTTGCGCTTTTTACTGCATTAATCAAAGCTATTATCTGTTTCCATTTTTTTTAACATTGTGTCTTCTATTACACTTTTTATATCCGACTATT
>JAMOPB010000444.1 GCA_027064945.1 Candidatus Cloacimonadota bacterium | reverse complement strand
AAAATTGGCCTCGATTTATAAAAAATTATTTAACTTGAAATCTATTGCTATTACCGGAAGTTACGGAAAAACTACCACTAAAGAATTTGTTTATAATATTTTAAGTCAAAATCATTCTACTCTAAAGACTTTTTCAAATGAGAATAATCTTATCGGATTACCAAAAACTATTTTCAATCTTTCGGCAGATGATGAATTTGCAGTTTTTGAGCTTGGCTCTAATCACTTTGGTGAAATAAAAGCTTTAAGCAATATTTCCCAAGCTGATATCAATGTAATTACTTCCGTTGCTCCTGCACATCTCGAATTTTTCGGTGATGAAATGGGTGTTTTCAAAGAGAAAACTTCTATCTTCAGAGGTCGGAATGAAATTCGTCTTTTCCCCGGAGATGATTTAAGATTCAGAGATATCAGCGGAATTACTTTTGGAAAAAATGCTGATTGCGATTATCGAATCCAAAATGTTATAAGTAATCAAACTGAAACGAATTTCACAGTAAATAATTATAATTATAAAATTTTAACTCCATTTCCCGAAAATGCTATAAACGCTTCGATTGCAGTTGCAATTGCTACCGAACTAAAATTTTCCAAAGAAGAAATTTCCGACGGATTGCTTTTACCAATAAATATTTCAAATCGAATGCAATTTTATAAATTTCCCGATTTAATTGTCATCTCGGATTGCTATAACGCAAATCCCAGTTCAATGAAAGCAGCATTAAATTTTTGGCGCGATTATCTTCCTAAAAGACCACACATAGCCATTATTGGTGATATGCTCGAGCTTGGTAATCAAACTGAAAAACTGCATAAAGAGATCGGAAAAATACTTAATTCGTTTGATAATGTTCTTGCTTATTCAGTAGGAAAACATTCCATAGATTTTTCAGCAACTGAACATTTTACATCGATTGAAGAACTTATCAAAAGCAAGATATACCAAGAATTCCCACCTGATGCAGTTGTATTATTAAAAGCTTCAAGAAGCATCAAATTAGAAAAAATAATAATTAAATTAGAAGAAAGAGGTATTTAATGTTTTATCATTTATTTAGTCCTATTGTACATAAACAAGTTTTTGGAATTAGCATTTTTAATGTTTTCCAATATGTAACTTTTCGTTCAATTGCTGCTTTTATCACAGCTTTGGTCTTTTCTCTTTTTTTAGGACCAAGATTTATCAGATTATTGAAAAAGCATCAAGCTATTGAAACTATCGATGAAGATGTTCCCGAAAGACATCGTCAGAAACAAGGAACGCCTACAATGGGTGGTTTAATTGTTTTATCCGGTCTTTTGCTTTCAAGTTTATTATGGAATAATCTTACCAACAATAATATTCTTATTATGTTCCTAACTACAATTTGGTTAGGCGCTGTAGGTTTTTTGGATGATTACTTAAAAAACTTTAGACATGCAAAAAAGGGATTGATAGCAAAATATAAACTGCTGGCACAAGTAGCATTAGGCTTAATGGTTGCACTAATACTCTATTATGGTGCTCCTGATACAAGTGCTATCACAAGAATAAATATTCCTTTCCTAAAAGATTATGCTGTCCAATTAGGTTGGTTATTCATACCATTTGTAATATTCATGATTGTTGGAACATCAAATGCTGTGAATTTAACAGACGGTTTAGATGGTTTGGCAGGTGGAACAATCGCATTTGCGGGATTTTCTTTAGGCGTAATGGCGTTCTTAAAAGGCCACTATGGCTTCGCTGATTATTTGAATTTAGATTATATTTCCAATGCCGGAGAATTAACGATATTCACTTCAGCTCTGATGGGAACAATTTTAGGATTTTTATGGTATAACACTCAGCCGGCTGAGATTTTCTTAGGCGATACAGGAAGTTTGTCTTTAGGCGGAATTTTAGCTGTATTAGCTATTTTGTTACGGGAAGAAATTTTCTTTGCTATTGCCGGTGGAATTTTTGTAACCGAAGCGTTATCAGTCATCATCCAGCGGTATTATTTTAAATACACTCGGAAAAAATATGGAAAAGGAAGACGTGTGTTCTTATGTGCACCAATTCATCATCATTATGAGTTAAAAGGGATAAAAGAATCTAAAATCGTAGTAAGATTTTGGATTATTGCTGCATTTTTAGCTGCAGTTGCAATAGGAACAATTAAACTGAGATAATTATGAAAAAATATACAATTTTAGGATTAGCAAGAAGCGGAATAGCAGCAGCCTATAAGCTTAAAGAGCTTGGGTATTCGCCATTTTTAAGTGAATATAAATCTGCTGATAAAATAGAAAATTCCGATCAATTACTTAAAGATTTTGAATGTGAATTTTCAGGTCATACATCACGTGCTTTGGATTGTGACGTAATGGTAGTAAGTCCCGGAGTTCCCAATATTCCAATTTTACAGGAAGCTGAAAAAAAAGGTATTGAATTAATTTCTGAAATTGAGCTTGGATTTAGATTAAAAGCCAACGACAGCAAAATAATCGCTGTTACGGGCTCAAATGGGAAAAGCACAACCGTTAGTTTAATTGCTCACATTTTGGAAGTTTCCGGGAAAAAAACTATTCTTGCCGGGAATATTGGAACAGCATTCACCGCTAATCCGATCGAAAAAAAGGGAATAGATTTTATTGTTTTGGAATTATCCAGTTTCCAATTGGAAAAAATCGTTGATTTCAAACCTGAAGTAGCTGCAATTTTGAATATTACTCCGGACCATCTAAATCGTTATGACAACTTTGAACAATATGCCGAAACAAAATTTAATATTTTCAGAAATCTAAGCAGTTCCGATTTTGCCATTATTAATGCAGATGATCCTGTAATTGCAAAATTTTCTAATAAAATTTTTGGAACAAAACTATCTTTTTCTATGAATGATAAAACTGATATCTATTATCAAGACGGCATTATTTATCATAATAACAATAGATATGATTCTGCAGAATTTTCCATTAAAGGACCACATAATATGGCAAATTGTATGGCTGCAATCTTAGCTGTATCACCTTTTGATATTAAACCTGAGCAATTGAGAATAGCTTTAAAAACTTTTAAATCTCTTCCTCACCGCTTAGAATTTGTTCGACAAATAAATGGAATCAAATTCTTCAATGATTCCAAAGCCACAAATACAGATTCCGTAAAATATGCGCTACAATCTTTTGAAAATCCTATCAGATTAATAATGGGCGGACGCGGTAAAGGCGAAGATTATAGCATTTTAAACAAATATATTTCCCGACATGTAGCAAAATTGTATCTAATAGGAGAAACTATTCCGGAGATGAAAAAAGCTTTTTCCCAAACTTGCGAAATAGCAGAATGTTCAAATTTTGAAGAAGCAATCAAAATGGCTTTCAGAGAAGCAAAAAATGGCGAAAGTGTTGTTCTATCCCCTGCTTGCACAAGCTATGATATGTTTGCAAATTTCGAAAAACGGGGAGATAAGTTCAAAGAAATTGTAGAAGGATTAACCTAATGAGAAAAAAAAGAAAAACGATTATTGTAGATTATGACAACATAATATTACTGCTTTTCATTGGATTAGTTGGCGTTGGTGCACTCATGCAATTAAATATTAATTCAGTAAGAGATAACTTGTCGTTTTTCTTCAGACAAATTTTTTGGTTAATTATTTCAAGTTTCTTTCTCTGGGTTTCATTTCAGAAGCTCTCTATAAACTTTATTCGGAAAATCTCTTTCCCTCTTGTTATCTTAACTTTTATATTACTAGTTTCAGTAGCACTGAAAGCAATGTTTTTTCCTGATTCTGACATAAATGGTTCTATCAGAAGCATAAGGGTTTTGGGAATTAATATTCAACCTAGTTTGCTCGCCAGGGTTGTATTAATACTATTTACGGCAAATGTTTTATCAAAGAAAAAAGATTGGTTAGAAGATGCAACACCAATAGTTTTTTTCAAGCAATTCAATTTTTTAATTATTGTCGTTGCGATATTTTATATTCTAATCTTAAAAGAAAGACATTTAACTCCATTAATCATTTCAGGATTAACTTTAATTTGGATGTTGGTATTAGCAAAAATTCCTTACAGAACAATTTTCCTTTTGATAGCCATCGTAATCGTTTCCGGTTTTATTGTTCTGCAATTTGGTGCAAAGTATCGTAGTGAAAGGACTGCTATCTTTAAAAAATATTCATTAATATTAAAAGCTTTTAATTTGGATCAGGAGTATGAAGGAGAAAAAGAATATCAGATAAGGGAAAGTCTTATAGCTATGGCAAGTGGTGGGCTTTTGGGTCGTGGACCTAATCATGGACTGGCCAAACATTATTTTCTTCCCGAAGCAAAAACAGATTATATTTTTTCTATTATCGGAGAAGATTTTGGGCTTTGGGGAAGTTTACTGATCTTATTTGCCTATGCAGGTATTTTCTGGCGAACGTGGTGTAATGCTTACAAAGAAACTGATCTCTTTGTAAAATTTGCCACTATTGGGCTAGGCATGAATATATTCTTTAATGCTATGGTAAATATTGGGGTTGCTATTTCAGCCCTTCCCTCTACGGGAGTAACTTTACCTTTTATTAGCTATGGTGGAACATCACTTCTAACAAATTTCATAACTATCGGCTTGCTACTAAATTTTAGTGCTGAAAGAAGGAGAAGAATTTCATGAAAAAAATCATTGTAGCAGCCGGCGGAACAGGCGGACATATTATTCCAGCTTTAGCAGTGGCAAAGAAATTTGAGGAAAAAGGTTGGAAAGTTTTATATATTGGAAATAAAAACAGCTTGGAAGAAAAATTGGCAAAAAATGCCGGAATTGATTTTTCCGGAATTAATGTTCAAAAGCTGTATAGAAAATTTACTCTTCAGCATATAAAATTTCCTTTCAAGCTAATGAGCAGCATTCATAAATCAAAAAAAATCATTACAGATTTCGCTCCTGATGCAGTTTTGGGAACAGGTGGATTCGTTAGTGGACCGGTTGGATATGCTGCTTACAAATGCAAGATTCCACTTTTCCTACAAGAGCAAAACAGCTATCCCGGCTTAACAACAAGATTGCTTTCTAAGCATGCAAAACATCTGTTTTTGGGATTTAAAAATGGAGATAATTTTGTTTCCAATGTTCCTACTTCCTACACAGGAAATCCGATAAATCCAAATAATAGCAACACATCAATAAGTTTAATTGATTATGGATTTCGAAAGAAAAGTTTAAAATTGTTTTTACTCGGCGGAAGTCAAGGTTCATTAGCATTAAATAAAGCTATTTATCCTATTTTAGATGATATTTATGCAAACGAAATTGATCTTATCTGGCAAATAGGAAAATATAGTTTTAACGAGTTCTCCGCTAAAATAAAAAATAAACCGGGAATTTACGGATTTGATTTTACTGATAAAATAAATTCAATTTATCGGAAATGCGACTTTGCCATAGCACGTGGCGGTGCTCTTAGTTTAGCAGAATTGGAAGTGAATAAAATTCCCACGATTATCGTGCCTCTTCCCTCTGCAGCCGGAAATCATCAATTCCATAATGCGATGGCTTGGGTAAATAATAAAATAGGAATAATGATAGAACAAAATAATTTAACACCTGATGCATTATTAGAAGCTATATTGGATATGAAACAGAATTTATCTAAATTCAAAAACAATTTCACAGATTCTGTTCATCAAAATGCAGCTGAAAAAATTGCTGAGTATATAATCGAAAATCATTAAAATATTTCGGGAGATAAAATGTTAGGAAAAATTAGAAATATCCATTTCGTTGGAATCGGCGGAATTGGAATGAGTGGAATCGCTGAATTATTATTAAATCAAGGCTTTACAATCAGTGGTTCCGATTTAAGAAAAACTGAAATTACAGATAAATTGGAAAAACTTGGTGCAAAAATTGCCGAAGGTCATGATCCAAATTTAATTAAAGATGCGGATGTTGTAGTAAAATCTTCAGCAGTAAAAGATGATAATCCCGAAATTCAAGCAGCAAACAAAAATAAAATTCCTGTGATTCGGAGAGCAGAGATGCTATCTGAAATAATGCGAATGAGCTATGGAATTGGAATTGCCGGAACTCATGGAAAAACTTCTACAACTTCTATGGTTGGAAGCGTTCTTGCTGCTGCAGATTTAGATCCGACAATAATTGTGGGCGGAATAGTAAAAAATTACAGTTCAAATAACTTACTCGGCTCAAATGAATATATTGTGGTTGAAGCTGATGAATTTGACAGATCTTTTCTCACGTTAAGTCCGATAATTGCCGGCATAACCAATATCGAAGCTGATCACTTAGATTGTTATTCTAATCTGGAAGGCGTAAAAGAAGCATTTATCCAATACGCTAATAAAGTTCCTTTCTTCGGATGTGTTGTTGCCTGTTTGGACGATAATGGAGTGCAAAGTATTTTACCAAAAATTAAGAAAAATATTGTAACTTACGGCTTATCAAGGCAAGCAAATGTGAGGGCAGAAAATATTGAAATGAAAAATTTTCAATCAAAATTCGATGTGCTAATCTACGGAAAAAACATGGGTAGAATAAATTTGAATGTAATGGGTAATTTCAATATTCTAAATGCATTACACGCAATTGCTATCGGTTTTGAACTTGATCTGCCATTTGATAAAATAAAAAAAGGTCTTGAAGAATATAATGGTGTTTTCCGAAGATTTGAATATAAAGGAAAATTTAATGATATCTTAATTTATGATGATTACGCTCATCATCCTACAGAAATTGAGGCAACTTTA
>JAMOPB010000443.1 GCA_027064945.1 Candidatus Cloacimonadota bacterium | reverse complement strand
GCTACAAATTTTTGACCTCTACAAATATCAACCAATTGCTCTCGTTTTTCATCATCAGTTATAACAATAAATTTCCAAGGTTGCATATTTTTTGCACTAGGAGCTAATCTTGCTGCCTCCAATACTGCTTGCATTTTTTCAGATTCGATCTTTTTGGATGAAAATTTTCTAACACTATACCTATTTTTAATATCTTCCAAAACCATAATAACCTCCAGAATAATTTTTTTTGTAAATTCTTAGATGCTTGAAATTCGGGCAATATATTTTTTATTTATTCTCTTTTCTAATAGTATAAAAGAGAATAGTAGTTGACAGGATTCACCTCCCATTTTTTTTATAGTAGAAAGTATAACATAAAACGCAGGATATTTAGTTTTCTTAGTCTTGAAGAATGTAGGAGGTTTGATGTCAAATTTAGATTTAGTTATTCTTGGACTATTACGAGAAAGTCCGAGACATGGTTACGAGATATATTCGATTACCAGTAGAAATGGTATGGATAGATGGTTAAAAGTTAAGAAACCATCGGTTTATAAAGCTTTAAACAGGTTGGAAGATCAAGGTTATATAATTGGTGAATATGAGAAATTGGAAAATCATCCACCGCGTAAAATATACAAGATCAATGCAAGTGGAGATAACTATTTTATGGAGCTTCTTCATAATATTTTATACCAACATTTTCCTTGTGATAAAGCTGATTTTTGGAATGCGCTTCGTTTTGTTAAAGGGAATTTAACTAAAAAACAGTTTATTGCTGTTATCCAAAATAGAAGAATGGAAATGTTAAATTGGGAGAAAACAATTCGCGAAAAAATGATTAATGCCAGAAAACAAGGTGAATTTGTTAATCAACCTTTCATTGGTGATATTATGCGTGAGCAATTTAAAGCTTTTTATAGAATTGAGCAAGAAACACTCGATAAGTTAGAAGCAGCTGCAAATCTTGCAGAAAATCAAAAAGATTTTGCAGAAGAAGAATAATTTTGGAGGAGAAATGAAAAAATATTTTATCTTATCACTAATTGTGATGAGTACAATGCTAACTGCAATAAATTTGCAGGAAAGTATTAATTGTGCTTTGGGAAATAATTTAGAGCTTAAAGCTCAGGAAGAGAGTTTGAAAGCTGCTAAAGCTACGGAAGTTTCGTCGTATCTAAGTTTGGGACCAACTGCTAGTTTGGGAATGAATTATAGCGATACAGATGCAAACTTTGATAAAGAAAATTTCAATAATACTTTTTCTTTAAGCGTTAGACAACCGATTTTTAATGGTGGGAAAGTACTATTATCATCACTTATTAATAAAGATCTAAGAAAAATAGAAGAGCAAAACTTTCTGGCAAAAAGATTGGAAGTAATTGCACAAACAGAAGATAAATATTTTTCCGTATTGGAAGCAAAGGAATTTATGAATATTGCCAAGCAAAATCTTATTTCAGCTGAAGAGAATTTCAAAAAAGGGCAAGTTCGTTTTGAAGTTGGTTCGATCTCACAAGTTGATTTATTACAATTGCAATCAGATTTTGCAAGTAAAGAAGTTAGTTTTCTTCAAAGTAAAAATCGCTATCAATTAGCTATGAAATCTTTGGAAAATTATCTGCAAAAAGATAACATCACAGATATTTCTGAAATAGATTTTTCTGCTTATGAAGAGGTAATTAATAAATTAAAAAATGCAGATGATATTGATAGATTAGGTGAAAAAATATTAGAAGTTTCATACCAAAATAATCCTACCTTGAAAATTACTGATTTATCTAAATCAACCGGTAAGAAAAGCTTGTTGATGGCTGCCGGAAATTTTATGCCTACAGTGAATTTATCTTATAATAAAAATTGGAATGATACTGATAATTCAATGGGAATGCAAGATTATGATTCTTCAGAAAGTGTTGGATTAAGCATTTCAGTTCCAATTTTCCCAATTGCAGATAATGGGTTGAATTTAGCAAAAGCGAATTATAATTTAAGAAAAACTACTTATACCGCTGAAAACACAAAAGATATAATAAATCTAACAATAAAAAATGCTCTATATACTTTGGTAAGCAATGCAAAGATGATTGATAGTGCAAAACTAGCTTATGAATATGCTTCAGAAAGTTATAAGCAAATGGAAGAGAAATTTAATAACGGTATGATTTCAGCTAATGATTTGCTTTCATCCAGAGTGATGCTCAGTTCAGCTCAGACTTCTTATGCTACAGCAAAATATGATTTTCTTCGTGCACAATCAAATATTTTGCAACAGTTAGGAAGTGAAAATAAAGATATTTTAAATAAATTAATTAAATAGGAGATTAGTAATGAAAAAGGCGATTTTGATTTCTTTGATTGCAGTTTTGTTTATTAGCGCTTGTGGGAAAAAAGAAGATAATTCTTCTAAACGCAAGGCTTTTGGAGCAAGAAACGTAAAAGAAACTGCATTAGTTGTGATGGTTGAAGATGTAAAATTACGTGATTTAGATAAATTTATTCGCGCGACAGGTAGATTGCAAGGGATAAATGATGTAAATCTAATAAGCAAAGTAAGTGGAACAGTTGTAGAAAAATATAAAGGTTTAGGTGATTGGGTAGAGAAAGATGAGGCAATTGGAAGAATAGACAATGCTGAATATCAAAATCAATTAGATCAGGCAAATGCTGCATTGTTGGCTGCTGAAGCAAGTTTGGATATGGCTAAGATAAATATGAATGCCTCAAATGAACTTTATAAAAATCAGCAGATCTCTGAAAGCGAATATTTACAGTCTAAAAGTAATCTGAAAAATGCACAAGCTCAGTATGATGGAGCTAAAGCAAATGTGAATATTCGAAAACGTGCGTTAGATAATTCTATGTTTGTTGCGCCTATTTCTGGCTATATAGCTGAATTGAATTTGGAAATCGGTGATCAAGTAAATCAAGGTGCTGTAGTGGCAGGTATTGTTAATAGTGAAAAAATGATGTTAAAAACCGGTATTAGCGAATCTGATATAAAATATGTTAAGAAAAATGATCCGGTTAGCATTGAAGTAAATCATAAGAAATTAGTTGGAAAAGTTACCGGTGTTGGAATTCGTCCTGCCACAGGAAGCAATAATTATCCAGTAGAAATTACTTTTGATAATAAAGATAAAACTTTATTCCCCGGCATGGTGGTAGAGAGTAATATTTTAGCAAAAACTTTTAAAAATGTAATCTTTACTTCTATTGATAACCTACGTGAAAAATACGATACGAATTATGTATATATAATCAATGATGAAAATAGAGCGGAAACTCGTGTTGTAGAATTGGGTGAGCAAGTAAGTAATTATATCATAATAAAATCCGGTTTGAATATAGGTGATAGATTAGTAACTGACGGTATTGATTCACTTTCAGAGAATTCTTTAGTAAAAGCTCGAAACGGTTTTCAATCTAAATAAACCAAGGAGAAATATATGTCTATCGCAAAGTTTTCCGTAGAAAACGGAGTACTAATAAATATGATTATGATCATTGTATTTATTTTTGGAATAATTACAATGGTTACAATGCCCAAAGAAGAAGCACCGGCAGTGGATTTTGGTGCTTATTATGTGATGGTAGGTTATCGAGGTGTTTCTCCTGAGGATATCGAAAAACTAATTGTTAAACCTATAGAAGACCAATTAGCTAATTTATCTGATGTTGATTATATACAATCTACATCCGCTGAAGGCAGAGCTACAATTTATATTCAAATGGATACAAAAGCTGATATTGATGAAGGTTGGGATAATCTTAATACAGAAATGGACAAGATAAGTTCTTTGCCTGATGGTGCTGATGATCCTGTATTATTACAATTGAAAATGCGTGAAGTTAACTCAATTGGTACAGTTGCTCTTGGAGGAGATTTATCTGATACAGCACTTAGAGAATTGGCGGATGACCTAAAAGATTTACTTTTAGATGTTGATTATATCTCCAAAGTAGAAATAGCCGGAACCAGAGAACGCCAGATTTGGTTAGATACTGACATCCAAAAATTAACTAGTTATAATCTCACCCTTAATGATATATCAAATGCAATTCAGATGAGAAATATGAATGCGCCGGGTGGATCAATCAAAATTGGTTATGCAGATTTTTTAGTGCGTACTATGGGCGAATTTAATTCTGTTTCAGAAATTAAAGATGTAGTTGTAAGTACAAACAAAGATGGTTCTTTTGTAAGAGTAAAAGATGTAGCCGATGTAAAAGATACACTGGAAGAAGCCGAAACTATAAGCAAATTAAATACTGAAAAAGCTGTAACCTTGGAAATTTATAAGAAAGGTGATGGTAACATTATCAACGTGATGGAGAATGTGCGAGAAGTAGCTGAAAAATTTGAATCTCGAGTAGAAGGTTTGCATGTAGAGATTCATAACGATGGCTCGGTTAGAGTGAAAAATAGCATATATACTCTTGGTTCAAATGCCATAATGGGAGTTATTTTAGTTTTCATTATTCTTACGATTTTCATCGGTTGGAAAAATGCTTTGTTTGCTGCTTGGGGAATTCCCTTTAGTTTCCTACTCACATTTATTCTTATGAATTATTTTGATGTAACAATGAATAATCTTTCTTTATTTGGCTTGATTCTTGTACTTGGAATGATAGTTGATGATGCGATCATTGTGCTGGAAAATATCCATCGTTATCGAGAAATGGGTTACGGAGCAAAAGAAGCAGCCATAAAAGGAACTCAAGAAATAATGTGGCCTGTGATTGCTGCTGTGGCAACTACTGTAGCTGCTTTCTTTCCACTTCTTTTAATGGAAGGGAAAATGGGACAATTCTTTAAAGTTTTCCCAATTGTAGTTTCAATGGCCCTCTTAGCTTCTTTATTTGAAAGTTTGATTATATTACCTTCTCACGTTGCTGATTTGGGTGGGTCTAAATTTAAAGGTGAAGATAAAGAACATAAATTGCATAAATGGCTGACCGATAATTATAGAAAAGGTGTTAAAAGAGCCCTGAAACATAGATGGAAAACTGTTTTAGTGCTTATTGTTGCAATGGTTTTATCGCTTGGAGCAGTTGTTGGCGGATTGGTTAAAATTCAATTTTTCCCAAGAGGAAATCCCAAAACTATTATTATAAATCTTTCAACTCCTCCGGGAACAAGTTTAGAAAAAACTGATGAAGTAGTAACTGATATCGAAAACTTTATTCTTAATATTCCCGAAAAAGAAGATATCGAAGCTGTAGTAAGCACGGTTGGAAAATATAGAGTTAATTTCAACGATGAATTTGATTCCAAAAATGCTGAAATCAAAGTCGATTTGGTTGATGCAGATGATATGAAATTCTCTAGTAATCAAATTAAAAATCGTATTCGTTCTTATGTAGATAAAATTCCCTCAATTTATACTTATGCCTTCAAAGAAGGTGGTCGTGGCGGTGCTCCTACCGGTGATGATATATCTGTCAGAATCATTGGTGATAATATGGGACGTTTAGAAGAACTGGGCGATTATGTGATTGATGAATTAGAAAAAATTCCTGGTACAAGTGATTTGGAAACTAGTTTTTCAGAAGGCAAAAAAGAGATCAGAATCTTACCGAAATATGATAAAATGGCATTATATGGCTTGAATGTAAGAAGTGTGGCAACAGTTATATCTCAAGCAAGTTATGGCTCCTATATCTCTAAATATCGAGGTGAGGGGATGGATGAATATGATATCGTTCTAAAAGTTTTAGATGAGCAATCTGAAGATTTAGATGATTTGGAAAATCTTCCTATCCGTACAAAAAATGGTGATGTAATTGCATTAAAAGAAGTTGCTACTTTGGAAATTGGAGAAGGATATGCTTCTGTTATTCATAGAAATAGACAAAGATTAATAACAGTTTCAGGATCAGTAACTACTTACCAAGAAGATGGTGTGACAAAAGAAAGGACTCCTGATGAAGTTCTGAAAATTTTACGCGGTTCAAAATTGAATGAACAAAAAGGTGTCTTGGAAGATTTCGGAACAAGATTCCCCGGTTATAAAATTGAATACGGTGGACAAGCTGAGCAACAAAAAGAAACTTCAAGCTCATTATATCTCGCTTTTGCTTTGGCTATACTTTTAGTATTCACAATTTTGGCCACTCAGTTCAAATCTGCTGTTCAACCATTGATAATTATGTTTACTATCCCGTTTGCCTTAATTGGTGTTATTTTCGGATTATTAGTTACCGGCTTACCTTTTGGTATGATGACAATGATCTCGGTGGTAGCACTTGCCGGTGTGGTTGTAAATGATGCACTGGTACTGGTGGATTTTATTAATCGAGAAAGAGAACGTGGTGTTGATAGATGGAATTCTCTAATCAATGCGGGAGTAATCCGTTTGCGTCCGATTTTGATGACAACAATAACTACAATTGTTGGATTTATGCCAATAATTATTTCCAACTCATCAGCTACTGCAGATTATAAACCTATGGCTGTGGCAATAGCTTTTGGTTTGGCATTTGCTACAGTGCTTACATTATTTGTAATTCCCGTACTTTATAGTTTGATTGATTCATTATTTGGAAAATTGAATCTTACAAGATTTAAAACACATCAAAGATATGAAGACTGTGTTGTGGACGATGATAAATAAATAAGAAATTGTAGATAAGATAAAAAGCAATCGATCATTAATTTGGTTGATTGCTTTTTTGTTTTTTCAATATCAACAATCGCTTGACTGTAAGCCCTCTCTGATAATCTTCTGCAAAAAAAAATATTAAGGATAGGTTGATGAATCGTTACAAACT
>JAMOPB010000442.1 GCA_027064945.1 Candidatus Cloacimonadota bacterium | reverse complement strand
TAAAGATAATAAAGAAGAATATATTCGCATTTTGAAAGAAGAGATGATGCCGGAAGTAAAAAAATCAGGATTAGCTAAATATGTGGATATTTTTACTGAAGATCATGTTTATAATATAGAACAATCACGTGATATTTTGCAAACTGCCAAAGATTTAGGATTTAAAATTCGTATGCATGCAGACGAGATTGAACCAATTGGAGGTGCTGAATTAGCAGGAGAATTGAAAGCTGTCTCAGCTGATCATCTTGGTGCTTGCTCAGATGAAGGAATCGCTGCCATGCGTGATAATGGCGTTATCGCTACTCTATTACCTGGAACAATTTTCTCTTTAGGAATGCCAAAATATGCTCGTGCTCGAGATATGATTTCTGCAGGTTGTCCGGTTGCACTTGCTACAGATTATAATCCTGGTTCTTGCAATTGTGATAGTATGCAATTTGTGATAACTTTAGCATGCCTACAAATGAAAATGACTGTTGCGGAAGCTATTACGGCAAGTACAATTAACGCTGCTTATGCTCTTGAAAGAGGTGATAAAGTTGGTTCAATTGAAGTTGGAAAGAAAGCTGATATTCTAATTATGGATATGCCAAGTTATCAATTCTTGCCATATCATTTTGGAAGTAATAACGTTGAAACAATAATTAAAAATGGGAAAATCATTAACTGATAAATCTATTTAGAATAAAAAAATAACCTCCTTCGTTAAAAAACGATGGAGGTTTTTTAGTAAGCTTACAGATTTTCTTATTATTCCAAATAGATTATTTCTTTTTTATTCTATTGAAAAAGAGTTTATCTTCGAATTTTCTTCCCGTTTCATCATTTGCAATTACATAACGTAATTCATTTATAAAATCGTTTGTATAGAATTTTTTTATTCCGGCTAAAAGATAGGCAGATTCCATCGCTAATTTTACATTTTGATCATATAAAGAGCTAGCTTCTTTTAATTTTTCAAAGACTGAATCAAACTTATTCTTATTTTTTTCATAGATATCTTTTCGTGCAACTAATGCAGAATTAGGATATCTCCCGAAATATTTCTTTAACCAGATTATATCGGCAAAATAATCGATTTCAAAAAGCATAGGAGCTTTTAAGCAAACACCATTAATCTCTTTATTATCATATGCTTTTGATAGTGTTGAGTAATTTTCAAAAGTTTTGATTTTGTAGTCTAATGAATCATTTTCTATTAAATAGTTTATTAAATAATACTCAAAGGAATTTTCAACAACTCCAACCGGTGATGAGATAGAATCTCTATCCGCAATAGCTACTCCTTCTCTTTGGAAATAACCAAAAAATTTTAGATTATCCCTTATTTCATTATTTTCCCATAAAGTGGAAAGAGGTATAATTGCCATTTCTGAGTTTCCATTTAATACATTATCTAATGCTTCTTGACCGCTATTTGTTTTTAGCATTCCTATTTCTGTAGGAGTAAACATTTTAGCATCATAACCAATTTTTGTTGGTAAATCAAAAGCACTGTTTTTTGGATAAGAGATAGTAAAATCTGCAACATTCCCACAAGACAAAACAAATAAAAGTAAAAACGAATACCAATTTTTTTTCATAGTGATTCCTTATTTAAAAAAAACACAGCAGCCAAATTACTTCGGCTGCTGCGATTGTTTTATTTTTTATTAATCAAGAGATAAAATAGTATCTTTGATAATATTTATAGCTTTCATCAAATCTTCTTCACTAATAACAAGTGGTGGAGCAAAACGGATTATGTGTTGATGTGTTGGTTTTGCAAGCAAGCCATTTTCTTTAAGTTTCACACATACATCCCAAGCTTCGATTCCATTTTTAGGCTTGATAACAATAGCGTTAAGAAGACCTTTACCGCGTACTTTTTCGATAAATGGGGAATCAATTTTTTCCATTTCGTCGCGGAAGATTTTTCCTAATTTTTCTGCTCTTTCAATTAGATTTTCATCTCTTACAACTTCAAGTGCAGCTTTAGCAACAGCACAAGCGAGAGGGAATCCACCAAATGTAGAACCATGCTCACCAGGTTTGATACAAAGCATAATTTCTTTTGATGATAATACTGCTGAAACAGGTAAAACACCACCGGAAATAGCTTTTCCTAAAATAACGATATCAGGTTTGATTTCTGCGTAATCAGAAGCTAACAATCTACCTGTACGAGCTATGCCTGTTTGAACTTCATCAGCTACAAAAAGAACATTGTGTTTTTTACAAATATCATACGCATCTCTGATGTAATTTTCGTTTGGAACGAATACACCGGCTTCACCTTGGATGGGTTCAACAATAAAAGCTGCTACTTTGTCTGCATGTTTAGAAAGGAAATTCTCTAATGCTTCTGTATCATTGTAAGGGATTCTTTCGATTCCGGGAGTAAAAGGTCCAAAACCTACACGGCAATCAGGGTCTGTACTTGCTGTGATGATAGAGATTGTTCTTCCATGGAAGTTACCTTCTGCAAAAAGCAAGATTGCTTCATTTTCAGGAATACCTTTTTTAACATAACCCCATTTACGAGATAACTTCATTGCGGTTTCAACTGCTTCGGCACCTGTGTTCATTGGTAATACCATTTCATAACCGAAAAACTCTGTGATAAATTTCTCATATTCACCAAGTTTATTATTGTAAAATGCTCTGGATGTAAGAGTTAAGATTTTTGCCTGTTCTGTAAGTGCATTGATAATATGTGGATGGCAGTGTCCTTGGTTTACTGCAGAATATGCAGAAAGAAAATCGAAATATTCTTTTCCTTCAGGATCCCAAACTTTTGCACCTTCACCTTTGGCAATTACTACAGGAAGTGGATGATAATTGTGTGCTCCATAATTTTTTTCTAAGTGCATAGCTTGTTCGCTACTAATGTTTCCATAAACTAATTTTTCTGACATATTAAATCTCCTTCATTTGTATCTATTTACATCTCTTTTCTTAGAACCATACTGCTGTGTCAATTATATTTTTTTTGCTAAAAAGAAAGTGTATGTAATTACTTGGAAAATAGAGAAATATGAAGAATAAAACTATTAGGCGAGTTCCACTGCATCTACTTAGAAAAATGGAATAAAAGAATTATCTGCTGATAGCTTTGGGGAAGATTAAGATAAAACAAACATTGGAAGGCATATTTTCTTCTAAGAAAATAGTACCATGATAATTTTCAAGAGTTTTGCTAATAAGATATAATCCCATTCCGGTGGAATGGTCCCTATTGGAAAATCCTTCATCGAATATTTTATCTGTAATATCATCCGGAATTGCTACTCCGTTATTGGTTATCCTAACCAAACATTTCTTACCCTCATGAGTAATTGAAATATCTATTTTGTCTGCTTTCCCATGCATAATTGCGTTAGATATAATATTGTGGAATATAGAGAAAATTGATTGGTCTGCAAATATATTACTTTTCCCTGAAACGGTAATCTGACAATTCTTATAATCGCTAATTACTTGTTCTAATACTTCTTGTAATTTGTAAGGAGCTAGATTTCGATTTGCTGATGCAAAATCTTCTTGATCTCGCATTTGGTTAATTAGCTCTATGCCTTTTATAACCTTGTCGTTAGCATCTTTCAAAAACATTTTATTACCGGATTTGTTATATAAATTTAAAGCAGATTTTATTACCACCAGGTCATTAGTAAGATCATGACGTAAAATTTTAGTAATCAAACTTAGTTGCTCATTAATATTTTTTTGCTTAAGTTCATTCATCTTTCTTATTATTAATCTTCCCATATTTAATGCTACAAATTCCAAAGCTCTTAAATCTTCTATATCATATTCATTAGGGTTATCATAACTTTGAGCAACAAGAACACCAATTGCCTTTTCTCGTGATTTATCCATAATTGGTGCACCAATCCAACATGGAGCAACTGTTCCTACCAATGAGATATTATTCTTTTTTAAAAATGCTTGTTGATTACGAGAATTTAATAGAATCGGAAATGCTTTTTCCCTAACGTAATTTGTAATAGTATTATGCATTTCATACATCCTATTAGGATCAATCGTTTCAGTAGTATCTTTGTAATATGGGAAAGTATATCTATCCAATTGTTCATCATATATGGCTAAATAAAAATTTTCCGTATTCATTATTTTTGATAATTGTTGTTGAATGATTTTCGCAAATTCAGTAAGGCTATCAATTTCGCTTAATTTTTCTGTAATGTTGTAAGTGATATCTCTGATTTCTTGAGCTCTAAGTCGTTCTGTTGTATCACGACCAATCCCTTGAATTGCTATTAAATTTTGCTCTTTATAAACTGGGCGTAACTTAATCCAAAAACGTAATACTTTATTATTGGAAGATATACATCTCACTTCATAGCTTACACGGTTTCCTTCAAGCGCTTTTTTGAAGTTTTTTATTGAAATATCTTTATCATCAGGATGAACGAAATCAATTGAATTTTTCCCTATTATCTCTTCATGTTTATATCCCATTATATTTAAAAAAGATTTATTTGCGGCAAGGTATTTTCCGGTTACATCATTTTCCCAAATTAGATCGCTTGCTTCCTCAATTAGATTGTGCAAATATTCGCGTTTGCGTATCAAACTTTCTTCATTTAAAACCTGTTTAGTCACATCGGAAATTATTCCGAACCAGCGTATTATTCGATTATCGTTAAGGAATTTCCAATTTAATTGAACTCTAATCCAAGCTTTTCCGGTATCGGAAAAAACCGGATATTTAAAATCTAAAATTTTGTTTTCTTTTATCGCTTTTCTAGCGGCATTTTCTAATAGATCCGAATAATCAGGGTCAATGAGTTGGAAAAACATATTTGGGTCATTGTTGATTTTTGCGGCAGTTTTTTCCCCAACAATGTCCTCAAATCCTGGGCTAAGATAAATTAATTCACGATGTGCATTTTTATCAATATTATAGACAGTAATCACCCCTGGTATATTTTGTAAGATAGATGTAATAATATCTTTATCCAAATTTAATGTTTCCTGAATTAATTTTCTCATAATAATCTCCCTTTTGCATAAATTGGGGATACAAAATTTTATGTCAAATATTTTTTTTGAAAAGCTGAATCATAAATAAATCAAGGTAGATATAAGCTATTTGCAGTATATATCTACCTTGAAAAGAAATTGCAGTATTTTAAGATGCAGACTATTTAATTAGCATCATTTTTTTTGTTTCCGAGTAATCTTTATTGCTAATTCTATAGAAATAAATTCCGGAAACAGCATTTTTATTTCTCATGTCTTTACCATTCCAAATTACTGAATGTTGACCTGAATTCATTTTTTCATTAATCAAAGTTTTTACTTTTTGTCCCTTGCTATTGAAAATTTCTAATTTCACATTTCCGGTTTCCGGTAAATCAAAACTAATAGTTGTTGTTGGATTAAATGGATTCGGATAATTGTTGTGGAGTGTTAGTTTTGGTAAACTTGCTTCAAAATCATCACTATCTAAATTTTCATAAAAAACTAATTCTATGTTGTTTAATATCTCATCTGAAGCTATTTCGATGCCATCGAGATTGGCAATTCCGGAAGCTGTTTCTGCAATTAAATTGTAAGTTCCGGGAGTAACGATCAAAGTAAAATTCCCATCGAGATCAGGATGAGTAACATTGTTTCCAGCTTTTACTATGGTACTATTAAAATTGATTGTTTCAAGTTGACTTGCATCTAAGGAACCATTAATAATTCCATAATTATTTGAAATAATAATTGGTTCAATGCAAAGATTAGTGTCACTTTGAAGTTCGCCCCAACCGGTTATTCTGGAGAATCCTCCAAACCCTTCAACTTGTGGTCCGTTGTCTTGGAAAGCATAACTACTTGTAGATGAGGTTATTCTATATCCGACAAAATAATTTTCATCATTTTGAATTTGAACAAAAGTATCAAATTCTTGTTCAATCCAATCTCCAGCAGAGAAATCATTTAATTCCATTTCGCAGATGAGAGTATTATTTTTCCATAATTGAGGATAAATCTCACCTTGATCGGAAGATATTGGAGTTTTGAATTTTACTTTAGAAATAATATCATTTTCTGCAATATTAGGTAGTTCCGTAGATATTTTTACACCCATAGATAACTCGTAATTTGGAATCAAAGTCCAAGTAGAAGCAGGATATGAAGCAAATGAAGTTGCTAAATCTCCGGAATATTCATTAATCTCAATTTCTAAACTTTGGTTTTCTGCAGTTACATCAATGTTTCCGCTTCCAAAATAGTTACCGGCTAAACTAGCGGTAATATTATAATTACCAGGTATGATGTTATGAAAAGTATAATCTCCTTGAGCATTGGCTGTTGTTTGAGAAATTTCAGTATCATCTTTATAAATCGTGATAACTGCGTTTTCAGGATTTATTGGAGCAGTTACTTGACCAGTGAAATTAGTAAAATCATCCAAACTAATATTTAAAGTACTATTATCTTCATCAAAGGTTACACTATCTATATATTTGTAATAAGCACCATTATCTTTAATAGCAGTAACAGAATATTCTCCACTTAGAATTACATCAAATTCAAAATTACCATTTGGGTTTGTAACTATAGTTTCAAAATGTTTTGAACCTTCCAAAATAATGAGGGTATTTTCAGCAGTAGTTCCGGGGATAGAGACATTTCCTGAAATAGAAATTGGAAGAGCTCCACCTTCGATATTTACTACAGCATCGCTGATTATTGAATAATTACTTGGCATTCCTTCCGGTAATAAATACCAGCAAGTGCTATTTGATGTTCCCCAGCCAAAATTAAGGTGATAATAATCATCAGTATTATATCCATCTACA
>JAMOPB010000441.1 GCA_027064945.1 Candidatus Cloacimonadota bacterium | reverse complement strand
CGGATCACAGTGTGAATGATATTTCAAATATGTTGCATTTTCGTGTCCCCATGTGTTTAACACCCCATCTATATCTAAAAAAATAATTTTCATATCGCTCCTTTTTTTGATTTTCTATTAAAATATTAAAAGAGGATTAATAATCCTCTTAGATCACATCGAGACTAAACTCGGGTAATCCATCTTTAATAGCTTGTTTTCTATAGTCTCTGTCTTCATTCATCCATGCATCCAATACCTTTTCATCTTCTTCATCTTTCACAATCAAAGGCACTAGTAAATCTTCAAATGTGTAATGTTCAAAAAGATATTCCCATTCGCTTTCCTCTAATGAACCTAAACCTTTTTTATATTCGTATTTCACATTTCTGGATGCCGATTTAACATAATTTTTATATTCATCAAATGTGAAGAAAAATTTTTCAATTTTATCGTTTTTATAAGCTACAATAACTGGTGTCTGGAATCTGAACACTTTGCCGTTTTTCAGCATATCAGGCGCAATTTTATAAATAAAAGCTGCTAGTAAACTTGCTATATGTGACCCGTCGGCATCAGCGTCGGTTGCAAAAACCAAGTTTTCATAATTATAGCTATCAATTTTATCTATAAATCCCATAATATTAATTATTTCCAAAAGCTCTTTATCTTTTTGAAGCGCTTTAGGATCTTTAATAACATTACTAACTTTCCCTTTAATTGGAAAATATCCATACACCTCGCGTCCTAGCCCATCAAGAATCGAACCAACTGCGCTATCACCCTCGGTAATAATTAAATATTTTTTTTCTTTAACAGCAGGCCAGTGTTTTGGACTTTCGCTTTTATTCTTAAGTGCTTTTTTTAAATCTTTTTTTTCAGCAACTAACTGTTTTGCTTTGTGTAAATCAATAATAGGTTGTATAATTTCTTTATTTTTATACACGCGATCTATGAACCTAGAATTTCCTATATCCTGTATTTGCTTAGCTATCCCAGGAAATTGTGAAGGCGTGTTTATGCAGTATTCTTTCATCTGGGTATCGAATCTCGGATTCGGCATATTTCTCCAAATACTTAAAAATAAAATATTGTTTTTGATATCTGTAAGAGTAATGCCTTTATTACGCGCTGCTAATTTATCGCGTAAAGGCTCTAATATTCTTTTTTCCAAGTAATCCAGAGTCTTACCGCCGCGATATGCATTCAATCCGTTTATAAATTGTATGATTCGATAACCTCCCTCCCAATCTGATGAACTCATAATTGCAACAATTATATCATCGCGTTCTTCAATCTCTAGTTTACCATCAAACAATTCATTGTTCAAAGTTCGAATGCTTTTAAACTTAATCTCTTTACCATTGAGTGTAAATCGAATTCCTGGATATGTGATTGCTATAAAATTCAAATCAAATTCCAACAAGCTTATATAGATATCACGAATTTCTTTCTCTTGGAACCTTTCAAAATCCGGTTCAAAATAAACAACCGTACCTTGTCTCTTGCTTTTAGTAATATTGTATTTAATTTCATTCATATTATTTTTGGCTATTACTTTAAAATGATTCTTACCATCATCAGTTTCGCCGATAAACTGTTTGCTGAAAATTGTTGCGAGCGATGCGCCTACACCATTACTACCTAGTGTAGTGTTATCTTCTTCATCGTCAAAATTAGACCCAGCTTTTAAGTTTGTCCACGCGTTTAACGGAGCCCAGCTATCTGGTATCTCGTTTCCTTGACTATCATATGCAGGTTGAATAGGTATCCCGCGACCATTATCACGTACAATAAATG
The DNA here is from genome assembly GCA_027064945.1 of Candidatus Cloacimonadota bacterium. Lineage (GTDB taxonomy): Bacteria > Cloacimonadota > Cloacimonadia > Cloacimonadales > TCS61 > DAOWES01. The sequence continues at coordinate 5,046 of JAMOPB010000441.1, read as the reverse complement.
AATTATTATCAATCTTAATATCAATTTTATTAGCATATTTGCCATTCGTCCTTACATATTCATCGATTGCGTTATCCAGTAACTCGTGCATCAATTTGAATAACGCAGGAACGTATTTTACTTCTTTAAAAACTACTTTATTATTCTCGATAATCGGGCGGTTTATAGTTTCCAATTTTGTACTGCCGATATACATCGGAGCGCGCTTAAGAGCGTGCTCAACATCTGATAAAACAACAATTTTATTTTCTTTCATTGAAATCCTTTTCAATTTTTTTCTTATATTCTTGAAGCTTTATTTCTTTATAGATTTCTTTGAGGGCCGGGCCGCTATCCGCTATCTGTTGCTTTGTTAATTTTGGTGTTAAAGATTCAATCTCTTTTCTCAGTTCGCGATACGGATCATTAAACATAACAACAATAAAACCGACAACAAGAACTAACCATATAGGCGGCAATATTGAACAAACAGTGCTATCTTCATTATTTTCCGCTGCACAAATTCCTATAAGAGTTGACACAACAAACATAAACACAAATAAAAATGATATAATAAATTCAAAATTTTCAACACTCATAATTGCTCCTTTTTTTTGATTTTTTAAAAAAGCAAAAAAAACCGGGTATCCTCCCGGTCTGATATTTTAGAAATTAAACAGTATATCTGCCACCATGAATATGGATTTTTTTGACTATTTTTCCTTCAATAATAAATCCATCATTAGCTTTTGATTCCTCGACTTTAGTTTTTTCCGTAACCTTAATTTCAGGTTCTTCGACATTTTCAGCAGCAAGAAAGCCGTCATCTGATGTTGATACAACAGGTTCTTCAATAACTACATCATCGGTTGCTGGTACATCGTTAACTTTAACTTCGTCTGAAACTTTTATTTCTGTTTCTTTTTTTCTTGTTCTTCTTTTCGCCATTTGAATCCTTTTTAAAAAATAATAAAATGCGAGTAGGCCTCCACTCCTTTCGACTCGAGATCACTGGGCGCCTACTCGACTTTTGCATATTACAGTGATCTCGAGTGTTCATGAAACGTACCATGAACCCTTATTTTCATAAAATAATTTCTATATTTCGGAGTTGTAATTGTCAAATATCATATAGAAATTAAACGATTTGAGGAGCCAAATTACGTGAGTCAATGTACTGTGCAGTAACATTTTGAGCCACTTTAATACCGTATATTTTTCCGGCGCTAGTAATCGCGTTACCTAGCAACGGCGCAGAAAAGATAAAGCTTATTAACCCTTTGATTCCAAATCCAGAGTTCATGAACACTTTACGAGAATTTTGTCCTAAATTCTTTTCTGTAATTGCTGTTTCTAAAGATTCAACTAATATATCACCAAGCGAAATCAATTCCTCAAATGCAAGTTGTCGAATATCATTGATCTTTTTTTCTTGCATTATTTTCTTGATTCCAGCATCTTCAATCAGTTTCTCTGAAATCGAATCAAAATCTTTTTTTATCAGTTTATTAGCAAGCTGCCTTGCGTTATCATTACCTTCGAGTATATTTACCAACAGCTGTCCGAGCACCAGCATTTCGTTTTTAATTACTTTTCTAGAACTCATTGAATCGATTATTTTCTTAACGTCTTCAGCTAGTTTTTCTTTATGTTTGATAAACAGAACACCCCACGGATTCAGGATAAATTTTTTGAAAAATTTATCGACAAGCTCTTCTTTAGAATAATATTTCATTTTTGTTTTAAAACTGTAAATATTTTCTATTACCCAAGCGCCTTTGATTTGCTTTTCAAAATCTTCTGGAAAAAAGACCCAATTGATTATTGTGTTATTGTATCCGCGATTGTAAGGACTGGTCCATGTAATTGCCTCCAAAATCGGGTGCAAATAACTTTTCAATAATCTGTATTGTCTTTCTGTTTTTGGTTCTAGAATATCAGCAAACTGTTCTCCTGAATTTACAAGTTTTGTGAATAGATAAGTGCAGTATTCAGTATTAAAAGTTACTGTTTCTTTTTGTTTTTGAATTTTTTCGCGTTTCCCGTACTCGGCAAATTGCATTTGAAACGCCTGATTTATCATATTTATTGCCTGCTGCTTGTCTATTTGATTCGAAAGTGTGGATTTCAACAAAGACATAAAATTCGATACAATTGCTTCATCATACACGCGACCATAAAAAGTTTCTTCTGAAATATTATTTAAAATCATTGCGCTCGGATACAGCGAAGTAGCATCCATTGAGAAAATAAATTGTTGAGGATGAAGGCCGACTAATCTTCCTTTTTGTGGTGCAGTTTGTACATAAGCACCTTTAACTGATAACGCAAAAAAGAATTTGCGTATATCTTGCATATCGAAAGACATTTCAATCCCTTTCGTCCCACGGGAACACTAGCCACCCATCAGGCTTACCTTTTCCAAAATATGTTTCATTTCTAAGCATATTCATATTATCATTTGAATACAATACAGCAAACTTCCATTCAAATTTAGCAAACTTTGGTTCCGTCATTGAAAAATAATTTTTAACTGTAAGTAGCATCGTGTCAACTGTAGCCAAAGTAGTTCCTGTATCGATCAAGTCATCAACTACCAATATGTTTGTAGGTTTCCATTTTTTAATAATTTTTTGCAAATCAACTTGCAATTGATATTCTTGCTCGTTAATTTGCTTTAGTGTTTGTGTTTCGCCTTCGTATGTTTGCAATTTAATAACATCAACATTTGTAACATCAAGAAAATAAGATAGATAACCTGCGGGTATTAAACCTCCGCGCGTAACTGCTATTATCAAATCAGGTTTCCATTTACTTGCTTCGATTTTTTCAGCTGTTTTGACCGCTGCTTCTTTTATCTGTTTATCTGAGATATATATTTTATTCATGCTTAACCTTTTTCCAGAGTTTCTTTTTTAAGTCGTTCTAATGCGCGCTTAATAGCTTTTTCTCTTAAAATACAACTTCCGCATTTACCACATGGTTCACCGTTTTCATCTGGATAATAACAACTGAATGCGATGTCTAATAATTCTTTAGTTTTTGCATAACCATATTTTTTTATCATAAAAGCAATCATGTTTGTTTTCGTAACGTTGATAAATGGTGCTAATCCTTTTACTTTTTTATAACTTTTACCTCCATATTCTATTATCCTAACCATCGATTCGAGCCAGATTTCTGTGTTGTCAACATATACACCAAGTTCCGTTAAATTAAGCCCAAACAACACATAAGGAATAAAAGTTTTATCAGTTTCCAAGTCTCTATCTATCATTGCACCAAGAATTAATCCGAATTCAGTATTTCTATACGGAACATATGCTAAATTGGATTCAGTCTCTGCTTCCTCACCATGACTGTCTTCTTTCATAAGTTTTGATTCGTACTTGGAAAATTTACTAAGCTGTTTAAATATTTCGCGAACATCATAAATTTCTACTGTAAATTTAATTTGTGGAAATTCTTTTTTAAGAAATTCATAAAATTTATTCAAAGCTCTAATTTCTTGTTTTCTAGCCCGAGCTCCGTAATCAAAATATATTAATTTTACTTCTTTATTCGTATGTGTGATCAAATGATCACAGCTTAAATTGCCATATACTTTTTCTATACTATCTTTCAAAAAAGCATACACAGAAAAAGTAATATCCATACCGCCGCTGTATGAAACATAAATTATATCTCTTGTTTTTTTATGTTGCTGATAATCAGGTATAAATAAATCGCATCCTCCAATTTTTTCTAAATGTGATGTTGTGTCATTATCGATTGAACTGTCAGTAGTATACCAGGTATCGACCCAACCGTTTTCAACATCTCTGTATAACCAGAGTCCAATACCGTTATAAAATAATTCAAAAAATTCATTTACGTTTGTAGGGATACTATGTAATTCATCTTCAGACATACGCTTTTTAAACATTTTTAAGTCAAACACCAGTCCAAAATATACACCTTCTATTTTCATATTATATTTATCAGCCAACAAACTCGCATATGCGAGTGCTTCAGAATCAACTTTGATTTGTTTATTAATTATTTTTTCTATTTGTGGTATATTCGCTATAGTACCATGCATCCATACCAATTTATCGTCAACTATATAAGGAGCAGCTTTGGTATCATTGTTTTCTAATTCCATTTCAGGTGCTTGTCTGCTAAAAAATACAAAAGCCCATGGAATCGAATCGATTCCAGAATCAGATTGTGATACCGTATTGCTTGCCGCGGCAACTTGTTTGCAAAACTCTTCATATTTTAAATCATAATATTTGATGTCATCACAATATATCAATATATAATTTTCAGGATCATATTCATTAACTGCAAAAAAAGAAAAAGATTCTCCTCCTTTTTTCATTAATGAAAATTTTATTAATTCTTTTTGCTCTCTTAAATAATTTTCTGTTTGCGTATTAGATCCATATGTAACAAATGAAATTATCTGACACATCGTATTCCTTTTTTTTATTTTTTTCAATTGCTCTTCCCAAGAACGCGTGCACGCGATCTTGAAAAAAGCAAAAAAAGATCGCGTAAAACAGCGATCTTTCATAATTTTGATATATTATATGTATAACCTTTTGCTTCTTTTTCTCCATCTTTCGTGTTGTATTTCATTCCAGGTTTCAGTTTACATTCGATAAAAAATCTATTACCTACTTGATCAAACGGCTCTTCACCGTTATCAATCATATTTGTAATTTGCTTGTTGCTGAAAAATTTAAAAATATTACCATTTTGATCTTGCACTCCTACCAGATAATATGGCCCCCATTGACCATCAAATTGAACAGCACCGAGCCAAGTAAAAGTATACCCACCTTGGCCAGGTTCCAGTTCCTTGAGATCTATTTTAGGAACTTGTTTTAAATCGACATTTTCTAGTCCAATTACTTTTGGTTTATTTTGTGAAGAAGCGGCAGGCTGAGGCGCCGCTTGGTTATTGTTCTGTTGCATCATCATTGGATTCATAATTTTTTTCCTTTATTATATTTCAATTTGTGGCATGTCTATTGTAGGCGCATCAGCGCTAGGCGCCGGATTTGCCGCTGGCGCTGGCGC
>JAMOPB010000440.1 GCA_027064945.1 Candidatus Cloacimonadota bacterium | reverse complement strand
TCACACAGAAAATAATCCCACTAAAAGGAATGATGAAAAACCGAAACCACAACCGCTTCCACAGAGAAAACTTTTTCAGGATCAAACATTAAAACCGGAAAAATCCTTAAGAGAATTTGATATTCCCAAGATAGAAAATTTCCTTAGTTCAGGAAAATCAAGCAAACGTGATATCAGTCAAACAAAAGAAGAGATTGAACATATCTCTGAAATATTACAAGACAAGCTTGCTGAATTCGGTGTGGATGCTATCGTGAAAAACGTAAATATTGGTCCGGTTATCACGCAATACGAAATAGAACCTGCTGCCGGAGTAAAAGTAAGCAAATTCAATTCCTTAGCTGATGATTTGGCTTTAGCAATTAAGGCAAAATCTATTCGAGTTCAAGCTCCAATTCCCGGTAGAGGATTGGTAGGAATTGAAATTCCAAATTTTAGAAGAGATATTATCTATTTAAAAGAAGTTCTGGAAACTGAAAAAAATCTTAAAAAATACCACCTTGCAATTGGCTTGGGAAAAGATATCTCGGGAAATTCAATTGTTACTGATTTAGCCAAAACTCCACATCTATTAATTGCCGGAGCTACTGGAAGTGGTAAATCCGTTTGTATTAATACTATAATCGTTAGTTTATTATTGCAATACACGCCCGAGGAATTGCGTCTTGTTATGATAGATCCTAAAAGAGTGGAACTATCAGGCTATGAAGGAATTCCGCACCTAATACAAAAAGTTGTTACAGACAACGAAGATGCTATGAAAGCTTTGGAATGGGGTGTGCTAGAAATGGAAAGAAGATATCAATTGTTGCAAAAATATAGAGTTAAAAACTTAGAAGCATATAACCATGAGATCAAGCAATTGCGTAAAAAAGATCCTGAAATAGAAGATAAACCATTACCTTATATAGTGATGATTGTTGATGAATTAGCCGATTTGATGATGACAGTAGGGCGCGATATCGAAATGCCTATTACGCGTTTAGCGCAAATGGCTCGTGCTATTGGTATTCATCTGATTTTGGCTACACAAAGACCATCGACACAAGTTATTACCGGTATAATCAAATCCAATTTCCCATCTAGAATCGCTTTTAAAGTATCAAGTAAGATAGATTCACGAGTTATCTTAGATACAAACGGAGCAGAAAAATTGTTGGGAATGGGAGATTCTCTTTATATCGGACCGGGAACAAGTACATTGCAAAGAATTCATGGTGCATTTATAGAAGCCCAAGAAATTAACAATTTAGTTGATTTCCTAAAATTACAACCCAAACCGGATGATGATATTAAAATCATTCCAAATGAAGAAGATATTCCGCTTAATGCGTTTGATTATGATGATGAGCTTTTCCCGGATGCTGCTACTGCTGTTGTTTCAGCTGGACAAGCATCTGTTTCTATGCTTCAACGTCATTTCAAAATAGGCTATGCCCGTGCCGGCAGATTAATTGACATGCTGGAACAAGCAGGAATTGTAGGACCACACCTAGGAAGTAAACCTAGAGAAGTAACAGCAACAGAAGAGGATTTAAAAATTTATGGCTACATTAAAGAGTAAGTTATTATTGATTATCTTCATCTTGCCACTTTTGTTAATGGCAGTTGAAGAAAACGAAGAAAAAGCAGCAGATTTAATGCGAGAAATGATGAACAATTATGATCGCATTGAAACATTTCAAGCAGATTTTACACAAAAAAATAGCTGGGCTGCAATGGACAAGAAAATCGAATCAAGTGGGAAAATGTATTACGATAGTGAAAATTTAATCTTAAAATATTCCAAACCCAATGCGCAAGAGATGAAAATCACAAAAGATAAAATTTATATCTTTGATCCCGGTATGAACAAATTGATGATCTCAAAAAATACAAATATTCAACTTAAACCTGTTGAGTTATTAAGACAATATTGGGATATTTCAACAATTTATATCACAGAAAGCGATGAAGGCTTTTTGGTAAAACTTGAGTATAGCGGTGGTAGGGTAGAAGCATTTATTGAAGATTATTATGTTCAAGATGTTGTGCTTTATGATCTGCAAGGAAATTCTGTAAGTTACCAATTTAGGAATATGAAATTAAATGAAACTCTTCCTGAAAATATCTTTGAAATGAATATAGATGATTCAGTTGAAGTGATTGATCTAACTAAATAAAGGAGTTTTTATGATAGCTTTAATTATGGCAGGTGGTGTAGGAAGCAGGTTTTGGCCTCTTAGTCGAGCTTCAAATCCAAAACAATTCTTAAATATTATTTCAGATAAATCAATGCTACAAATGACTGTTGAGCGTTTATTGCCAATTATTGATTTGGAAAAAATCTATATTGTCACTGCTGCTTCTCAAGTACAGCTTACACGCAAACATTTACCAAACCTGCCTAAAGAAAATATCATAATCGAACCTTTTGGAATGAATACAGCTCCTTGTATTGGATTAAGCGCTAAATATCTGGCTTTAAGACACGATCTGAACGAAACTATGATTATATTGCCTGCTGATCATTTAATCGCTTTAGAGGATGATTTTCATGCTTCTATTAAAACTGCTGAAAGATCGGCAAAAAATGATTATTTGGTTACTTTCGGCATTAAACCAAATTATCCCGCAACAGGATATGGATATATAGAAGCCGGTGAAAATATTGATGAAGAAACTCAAATTGTTGAACGATTCAAAGAAAAACCGGATATTGAGACAGCTAAGAAATTTTTACAAGCTGGTAATTTCTATTGGAACAGTGGAATGTTCATGTGGAAAATTGAGACTATTTTAGACTCATTCAAAAATTATCTTCCAAAGGTTTATAATTTATTAGATAAGATTGGAACAATTTGGGAAACCGAAGGATTTTCTGCAGATTTTTCCGAACATTATGCTAAAATGCCACGTATTCCGGTTGATATTGGAATTATGGAACAGGCGGAAAAACGTGTTGTAATTCCTGTGGATTATGGATGGAGTGATGTAGGAAGTTGGAAAGCATTGTATGATGTTAGTGATAAAGATGCTGACGGAAATGTTTTTCGCTGTGAAAGAGAAAATATTGACAGTAAAAACAATTACATTATCTCAGATAAATTCGTCGCAACAATTGGAATAGAAAACATAATTGTTGTTGATAGTGGAGATGCTATTTTGATTGCTGATAAATCTCGAAGCGAAGACGTGAAAAAAATTGTGGAAAAATTAAAAGAAGAAAAATTAGATAAATATCTATAAATTGATGAAATATAATTTGAAAAAGGTAGGAAGAGAATAAAAACTTTTCCTACCTTTTTTTATCGATTATTTAAAAAAATAGTGAATACCACCTTGTGGAATTGCCATTGTAAGATCTGTATTGTCATTCCTAAATGATACAACAAGTGGCCAATCTACAAAAATAACGATATTTTTAGTTAAATTGTATGAAATTCCAATACCTGCTCCGGTATTGATAAGAATTTCATCATCGGTTGATTCTCTTACGTTACCATTCTTTACATAAATTTCTGAATCTTCATTATATATGTAGTCTTGTTCAAAATATTCTTCTGAATCATAATACACAGCTGCTCCACCCAAAACATAGAATTGTGATTTTGAAGTTGTGTGTAATAGTTTCAAATAATTAAATCCAATGTTAAAAAAGGTTTCCCGTCCATAATAATGATCTGTAAAAATATCGTCATCACCAGTTTGCATACCACCATGATATGACTCCGGAAAGGTTACATCTTCACCATTTCTACTAATAGCTGCTAAGTTTACTTGAAAACCGTATTTACTTCCTAGATATCGATAGGAAAATCCACTACCGGAAATCATTCCGCCGGCAAATCCTAGACCATGTCTTCCTGATTCTTCTGCTAAAAGCATGCCGGTTAAGACAATTATTATAATGGTAAGTATAAACTTTTTCATGATTTAGCTCCTTTCTTTCTAATGAGCAAGATTCATTACTTTTATTTTATCCGTAAAGAAGAAATTAATTTGCCTAATCCATAAGCAATTGGATTACCAATAATTTTTGCATTTTCTTTTCTTCGTTCTTTTTCTGCTTCATCCAAGTTCTCATTATTTTCGATAGCTTTACCCCAAACATAACCGACGGGATTTATAGCTATTTGTGCAAAATCCAATGTTTTATCAACAGCAATTTTACGCATTGATTTGCTTATTTTTTCCAATATATCAGAAGTAATATTCCTAGCTGAATTTATAACAAAACCTGTTGAAGGGGAGAGGTCGGTACTTTTCGATATATAAGTAAGAGTACAATAATTCTCTGTAATGTAACTAATGCGAGTAAGCAAAATAGCATTCACCAATCCATCTGCTAATGATGATAGTATTTTATCAATAAATGGAATTCCTTTCAAAACGTCAGAAGCAAATTTTGATACTATCTCATCAGAAACATATTCAGCTCCTTCTGAACCTCCTATTGCCATTGAATAATAAACATTTTTTGCAATCTTCCAAAGATCTTTGTTATTAACCCTACCATTGTATAATATAAAAATATTTTTTACATGATTTATGCTGGATGATAAAATAAAAATAGCGTCAATAAATCCATTTTGAGCTAAACTGGTTGAATAAAATAATTGAGAAACATCTCTTCTTCGTAAGCGATCTGCTTCTTTATTTAATTCATTAATTACCCGAGTATAGCTTTGTTTATCGTTTTCTAATGAAGAAAAATCAAATTCTATTTTTTTTAAATATGCATTTTCGCGAAAATTCTTTATCCGTTTTTCAATAACTTTCTGCTCTGCATCTTCTGTTTTTGCCGGTGCTACGTTTTGTGGTATCTTCCATATTTTTATTGCAGGTAAGATGATAAAATATCCCATAAAAAGCAATGCTACTAAAATGATGGCATATCCCCAAATCGGCGCAATCTGATTTGCTTGATTATATAAAATGATAAATTCTTTCATAATTAGATAAACCAATAATAATGAAAAAAAGAAAATTATGCGTTTGATCAATTTCATTTTTCCTCCTACGCAGTTATAAAATGAAAATTTCTATTTTCTTACAAGTATTTATTTTCAGATAAGAAAAAGAGTAGTTTTAATGGCAACAATATAACAACTTTTAATCTAATGATTCCTTAAAAGAATGATTAACTCTTAAATAAAGAAAAAAATATCAAAACAACCGTAACTCTTTACAAATCAATGTTTATTTGATTTTTAGCAGTATTTGTAATAGATTGCTAAAAAAAATATTTGACAATCTGATTCTTCTTTTTAAATTGTCTGTGTATTTAGCAAATAAGATAACTGAATGCTAATAAATAAAAGGTGGAGTTATGAAAAAAAGTGAAATCAGAAGACAAAAAGTTCTTAAATATTTGATAGAAGATTATATTGAATCTTTTGAACCGGTTTCTTCAGGTTTGATTTGTGATAAATATATTCCTGAAGCCAGTTCTGCTACTATCAGGATAGATCTCTCTAAACTTGAAAAAGAAAATCTGATATTTCAAGCTCATACTTCAGCAGGAAGAGTTCCTACTGTGAAAGGTTATCGACGCTATATAAAACTAATTGAAAACGAAATTGCTGAAACTAAGTTTCATAATCTAGAATTTTTACGACAAATTTTGATAAGAAATTATAAAGATACACCTCTTGCGCTTCATTACATAATGCAACTTTTAGCAAAAGAGACAGATCAACTTAGTTTTGTAGCAGAACCTGAAATTTCTTTAGGCTATTTAGAAAAATTAGATGTTTTCAAAATTACAGATGATAAATTAATTTTCGTGATTTCACTTGATAGCGGATTGGACAAGACAGTTATCCTTAAATGCGATTATGATATTACCGAGCAACAACTAAAAGCAATTGTAAGATATATCAATGAACGCTTGGCAGGACACAGAATATATGATATTCAAGATAATCTTTTAGAAGATTTAGTTGAAAACCAATCTTCGGAAAATGCTATTTTGAAATTGTTCTTATCAGAATTGCAAAATGCACTCACTGAAATCAGTAGCTATTTTATTCATTTTGATGGAAATATTAGCTTCTTGGAACAACCTGAATTTGATGATAAAAAATCTATTCTAACATTTTTAGGATTTATTCAACGCCAAGAACATTTGGTAAATTTAATGAAAAAACATGAATCAAACTCCGAAGTTCATATTCTAATGGGCGAAGAGCTTGGACAACCGGAACTAGCTAATTGTACTTTGATATTTGCTCGCTATGAAATTTTTGGAGTTCCGGGATATCTAGGATTAGTTGGTCCTAATAGAATGAATTATAAGAAAAATATCTCAATTATTAGAGATATTGCTAATATAATTACTCAGACAACCCAAAAGGGAATGTTAACAACTGTTAAATAAAGATATGATAAATAGAGGTTCAGCGATGAAAAAGAAAAATGAAAAGATAAAAGAAGAAGAAGTTAAAGAAGAAACTGAAGAAATTCAAAGTGAAGAAATTGTAGATAATTCTGATCAAGAGGTAAAAGAATCTTCTAAAGAAAAGGAGCTTACTTTGGAAGATAAATATGAAAAATTGTTAAAAGAAAATGCACAATTAAATGATAAGCTTATTCGCAAAGCAGCTGAATTTGAAAATTTCAGAAGACGTTCAATTGCTGATAAATCCAATTGGATTAAAAATGCTACAGAGAGATTGGTAATAGAACTCTGTGATGTAGTAGATAATTTTGAACGCGCTTTACATCCGGACTTAAAGAAAACTGATCACAAAGCTTTCAAAAAAGGTATCGAACTAATTTATCAACAATTAGAGAATCTATTAAAAAAAGAAGGTGTCACAAAGATTGATGCAGAAAAGCAGGAATTTGATCCAAACTTACATGAAGCAATGGTCCATATTCCTTCAGAATTAGATGAAAATACTGTTGCA
>JAMOPB010000439.1 GCA_027064945.1 Candidatus Cloacimonadota bacterium | reverse complement strand
CCATATAATAAATTCTCCATTGCTTGTAGATTCTTCTCTACATCTAAAAATTTCGGTTCAAATTGAGCTACACCAACTCGATAATTCATTTTATATTCTCCAATCTAATGTTATTTTCACGCAAAAAAAAAAGATAAACCAGTAAAATACCGATTTTTGGAAATATTTACCATAAAAGATATTGTGTGTTAAATTTTCATACAAAGATGTTCATAAATGAAATTTATTTTATCTTTTTGCTAGGTCTTTTAAAATCCCTACTACGAGGACGTTCGTTCTTTATCTCTATATCTCCGGTATCGCAATGAACTAATACCCAATATTGTTTTCTTGATTTCTTGAATCTTATACCTATTGCAATCTTTCTATAATAACCAAATAAGATGAGTCTATAGCCATTTACATATGTTCGGTTGATTATTACTTTATCTTGCAAATTCTCATCAATTGGTGGTAAAAATGAGCGAACATAAGTTTTTTGTTCTTTCATTTGTCGTATATTTCCATCAAAGCCACCTAAATCTTTTGGTGTGATGCAGATCCTATACATAGCTTGTCCTGCTTCTAATAATAAACTTTTTGCTTGATGGCTTTCAAATGCTTCTTTTTGCCTTTGAAACATTATTAGACCACCAGCTATTGATACTCCAACTATCACAATTGATAATACTATTAATAGTACTTGTTGGCTTCCCATACTAACTCCTATTTTTTATACTATAATTTTTTTACCTAATATTGTGCTTAATATAAATTATCATGCATGAATTCTTTTTTTGGCTAATTAGATAAATTAGTCAAGAATCTATTATTGTAGCAGTAAAGTAGTTACAAAATTTGAAACAAATTTGTTCTAAGCTTTAACTTAAATGATGAACTTAGATAAGCTAAAATTTATATTTAGCAATTAATTAACTAACTACTTGACATTTGAGCAGGTATAATTTTTCTCGATTTGATATAAAACAGACGCATAGGAAATCTACTGACGCCGAGGCATGTCAGTATTTTTTTTGATAAAAAACCACTGAATTCAGTGGTTTAATTGTATATATTTAATGGAGTATCAGATGAAATATTTAGAAAAAATAGAAGAAATCGCCAAAGACGCTTGCCTGAAGCATGGTGTAGCATTGTATGATATTGAGATGAAACATGCTTCCAAAGGCTTGATTATTATAATTTATATTACCAAAATGGGTGGCGTGACTGTTGGTGATTGTAGGTCTGTAAGTAGAACAATTGGTGTGATTCTGGAAGAACAAGATTTTATCGAAGAAAGATACTTCTTGGAAGTTTCTTCTCCCGGTTTGGAAAGACAACTAAAACTGAAAAAGCATTATGCAAGTGCAATCGGTGAAAAAATCAAAATTACTTATTTAGATGAAAATGAAAAAGCGGTTACAAAACTTGGATTATTAAAAGAAGTGCTTCCTGAGCATATTACCGTAGAATTTTTAGAAGAAGAATTACCCATTTTGTTTAAAAATATTAAAAAAGCGAAAACCTATTTTGAATTTAAGAAAGAAAAAATAGATTTCGAAGATTGATTTAAGAAAATAAAAATAAATATAAATAGGAGATATTATGAGTGCTAACTTGATGAGATCTTTAGCTGAGTTGGCTAATTTAAAGCAATTGAATAGAGATGAGCTTTCTCAGATTATTAAGGAAGGCTTGAAGCAAGCTATTGCCAAAAAATTAACTAGCGAGAATAATCTTAATATTATAGCAGATTACGATACTAACAGGATCGAAGCACATTTTGATAGAATAGTTACAGAACACGATTATAATTTAGGTGATATTTCTTTGGCAGATGCAAAGAGAATTAATCCTAATTTGGAATTAGGTGATAAAGTTCCTACTATTATGTCTATTTTGGATTTTGAACCAAAAGTAATTAGAAATGCTAGGAAAGCTATTTTGGAACGTATTAAATTGATGGAAGAAAGTAGAATTATCGATGATTATGAAGCTCAAAAGCACCAGATAGTTTCCGGTAAAGTTCGTAAAGAAGATTATAACGGATATATTATTAGCTTAGGTTATACTGATGCACTTCTTCCAAAAGATGAACAAATTGAAAATGAATACTTCAAAGTAGGAGATATTGTTCGTGCTTTTGTAATTGATATTAAAAAACGTAAGAATGATGTAGTTGTTATCTTATCTCGTACTCATCCTGCTTTTGTAAAAAAGATTTTAGAAATGGAAATTCCTGAAATTACTTCCGGAGATGTTACCGTTAAGAAAATTGTACGTGAACCCGGCATTAGATCTAAAGTTGCCGTTATTTCAAATACTCCCGGATTAGATGCTACTGCTTGCTGCTTAGGTCCTAAAGGAATTAGAATTGAACAAGTTCGTGCTGAAGTTTATGGCGAATTAGTAGATATTGTAGAATGGGATGAATCTCCTGAACAATTGATTGCTAACGCTATTGGACCCGACTTGGTTGAAAAAGTTTATTTAGCTGAGCGAGGAAAATTTGCTAGAATTATTGTAAGAAATGAAAATAAGAATTTAGCAATTGGAAAACAAGGAAAAAATGTTAAACTTGCAGCAAAGTTAACTGATTATAAATTGGATATTTTTACGCAAGAAGAATTTGAAGATAAAATTGCTGAAGAGCGCAGAATAACAAGCCATATAAGTGATCTTGATGGTATGTCTGCTCATTTACTTGAAGTTTTAAAAGAACATGGATATACTTCAGTTCAAGATATTTATGAGGCAAGTGTCGAAGAACTTACCAATATGGAAGGTATGGGTAAGAAAACTGCTGAAAAATTAAAAGAATCAGCGCGTTATTTCTAGATAAAATGCCAAATAGATCTTCAAATGTTAATCATAAACCTATTAGAACTTGCGTGATTTGTAAGTCTAAAAAGCACCAAGCGGAGATGTTGAATTTTAAAATTATTAATAGTAAGATAGTTTATGATTTTTTTAGAAGATTATCAGGTAGAGGTTATTATATTTGTGATGCAGAAGAATGTGTTGAAGGATTGCCTAAATGGATGAAGAAAAAATTAAAGAAGAAAAAGTAAGATTAGATGATATAATTAGTTTATTGCAGATAGCTAATAAAGCAGGAAAACTTGCTTTAGGCTCATCTGCCGGTGAGCAATCTTTACATCGGAATAAGGCAAAGCTCTGCATTTTAGCTGAAGATATTAGCGAAAGAACAAAAACACAGATTATTAAATTGGTAAAGCATCAACCTGTTTTGCGTTGTGGTAGTAAAACAGAATTAGGAGAAGCTTTTGCCAGAAAAGAACTTGGGATTATAATAGTTGAGGACGGTAATTTTGCCCACGGGATTATGCGTCGAGTGAAGTGAGATTGGAGGTATTGTGGCAAAGAAAAGAGTACATGAATTAGCAAAGGAATTTAAGATTTCCACAGCTGCTTTAAGGCAACATTTAGCCGATATGGGTATTGTGGTGAAAAGCCATATGAGCCCTGTTGATGATGAAGTCGTTATAAAAATAAGAGAAAAATTTAATCAAGTAGGAAATCAGGTAAAGAAACGCCAACAAGATATTAAAAAATTACACGAAAAAGTGGCAAAACATTCTCGAGAAAGAAATAAAAATAGAGAAAACAGAGATAATGGAAATCGGAAGAAAACAGAAAAACCGGAAAAGAAAGCGGTTAAAAAAGCTCCTGTGTTTGTTGAAAAAGAAATTAAAAAGAACAAACCAAGAATTCCCAGCCGTGTAAAACCGGATATAGTTCGTCGAGCTCCTAAAAAACCGGATGTTTCTGAGCAGATTAAGAAAAAAGTAAAATCTACTAAAAATATTCCTGTACCTCCTACTCCTGATAAACAGTTTTCTAAAAGAGATAAGAAAAAATTTGCTGAACGCGAATTTGAACAAAAAAATAAGCATATCAAAGCTAAACAGAAACGTTTATCTAAGAAAAAGAAAGTATTTGATCCATCTGAATTACAGGCTGCTGAAATTAAGAAGAATATCAATAAAACTTTGGCTAAGAAATCAAAAAAACGTAAATATAAAAAAGAATCTCAAAAAAGAGAATTGGATTCTAAACTTACAATTGCAGAATTTACTAGTGTAGCTGAATTGGCTAAAATGATGGATGTGAATCCTAGTGAGATTATTAAGAAATTCTTTATGATGGGACAATTGGTTACTATTAATCAACGCCTTGATAAAGATTCTTTGGAAATGATCTGTTCTGAATTCGAGTTCGATGTGGAATTCCAAGAAGAATATGGTAAAGAAATTTTGGAGGAAACCAGTATCGATCTTGACGAGGTTGAAGTAGCTTATCGTCCTCCTATTGTTACCATTATGGGACACGTTGATCATGGTAAAACAGCTATCTTAGATAGAATTCGTCAGACAAATGTTGTGGCAGGTGAATCTGGTGGAATTACTCAGCACATTGGTGCATATCAGATTACATATAATGATCATAAAATTACTTTCTTAGATACTCCGGGTCATGAAGCGTTTGCTGCTATGCGTGCTCGTGGTGCTAACGTTACTGATATTGCAGTGATTGTAGTTGCTGCAAATGAAAGTGTGAAAAAACAAACTTTAGAAGCAATTGATCACGCTAAAGCTGCCGGTGTGCAGATGATTGTTGCTATCAATAAAATGGATCTTCCTGATGCAAACCTTGATCGTACTGTTAATGATCTGATGACTAATGGCGTGTATCTTGAAAACTACGGTGGAGACACTCTTTGGTGTGAAACATCTGCAAAAACAGGTGAAGGTATTGATGAATTATTGGAAACAATTATTCTTAGTACTGAGATGATGGAACTTACTGCTCCTATTGATGTTTTCGGACGTGGAATTGTTATCGAATCTCAAAAAGATTCCAGAAAAGGTGTAATGGTTACTGTGCTATTGCAAGAAGGAACTTTGGGAAAAGGCGATAACATTGTTTGTGGTGCTAATTCCGGTCGTGTTAGAAGAATGGAAAACGAACGTGAAATTGAAATTACAAAAATGGGACCTTCTGATGTTGCCGTTATTTATGGACTTTCCGGAGTTCCTAAAGCAGGTGATATCTTAAATAAAGTGGAAGATGAAAAGACTGCACGTCAGATAAGTACCGAGCGTCAAAACATTCGTAAGGAACGTGAAAAATTCCAACAAAAAACAAATCTTGATAACTTATTCCAACGTATCAAAGAAGAGAATATGAACGAAGTGAAGCTAATTGTGAAAGCAGATACAGATGGTTCTGTAGGTGCTCTTTGTGATAGTTTCCAAAAATTATCTACTGATGAAGTGATGGTGAATATTATTCGTTCCGGTGTGGGTGGAATTAATGAAGCGGATGTAAACCTTGCTTCAGCTTCCGATGCACTTATTATTGGTTTCCATGTAAGAGCAAGTAATCCTGCAAAGAAATTAGCTGAAGATGAAAATGTAGAAATCCAAATTTTCCAAATTATCTATGAAGCAATTGATGTGATTAAGAAATCTATGAGCGGTATGTTGGAACCTGAAGATAGAGAAGTTTATCTTGGAACAGCTGAAGTTCAGAAAGTTTTCCGAATCAAAGGTGTTGGACAAATTGCCGGTGCTAGAGTGGTTAAAGGAAAAATTACTAATACGGGAAAAGTTAGAATTTATAGAAATGACATTATGATTCACGAAGGTAACCTCTCATCATTGAAACACTATTCTGAAGAGGTGAAAGAAGTAAAAGCCGGTAGCGAATGTGGTATTGGTATTGAAAATTATAATGACTTAAAAGAAGGTGATGTAATTGAAAATTATATTATCGAACAAGTAGAAAGAACTATATAAAAATGAAATAATCAAATTGGTGGTAACTTATGGTTGCCACCTATTTTTATTTAGGTAGGAACAATATGGCTAGAATAAGAATTCAAAGATTAGAAAAAGAACTAATGAAACTTATCTCAAATACATTACTTTTTAAAATTAGAGATAAAAATCTACAATCCGTTACAATTACAGCAGTTAGATTAACAAATGATATGTCGTTAATGAAAGTGTATTTTACTCATCTTGGTAAAGAATCTGATAAAAAAGTTTTAAGTGCGATTAATAGAAGTAGTGGTTTTATAAAAAAACAAATTGCTGAAGCAAAAATGATGAGAAGAATTCCTGAAATTATTTTCCAATATGATGATATTGCTGATAAAGCGCATAAATTGGAAGATATTTTTGCAAAAATTCATGAAGAAGAGGAGCAGGAAAATGATTAGTTTTTTCGAACTTAAAGAAAAATTGAGTGATATGATCGAAGCAGATGGTAAAATTGGAATTCTTACACATAAAAATCCTGACGGAGATGGATTGTGTGCTGCTTTGGCTATGCAAGAAATTTTCCAAAATTTGGGAAAAGAAACTGATGTTGTTTTAGAATATCCGGCTCCTGATCAATATGATTTCTTAGATGGGAAAAAGCGTACAAAAGTTTATTCCGATCATCTATATTACAAAAATTTGATTTTGGTAGATTGCCACGAAGAAGAGCGCGTAAGAGATTGTGCTCCTCTTATTCCAACTGCACAAAGAATAATTGCTATCGATCATCATCAAAAAGGTGAACTTATCGAAAATGCTGCAACTTATATCGATACGGGAATGGTTTCAGCCGGTGCAATTGTCCATAATCTTTTCAAAGAAGAAATTTCTCAACTTTCCCAAGAAAGTGCAAAATATGTGGCTACAGCTCTTTATACTACAATCATAAATGATACGGACAATTTTCTTAATAGGAATGTGGATAAAGAAACTTTTCGTATTTGCACTGAATTGATGCGATATGAAATTGTTCCGGGCGAGATTACGGAAACGTTCTTGCTTAGTAAATCTGCAGCTACGATGGCTTTTGTAGGCGATGTGCTTAGCACTATCGATAGCTATGACGATGATAAGATAATATTTGTTCATTTTACTAAGGCTATGAT
>JAMOPB010000438.1 GCA_027064945.1 Candidatus Cloacimonadota bacterium | reverse complement strand
ACTTAATATTGGGGATTCCGGGAGAAACGGAAGATGATGTTTTAGAAACAATAAAATATATCTCCGGAAATTCTTACATTAATCAGGTGAAATTTCATAATCTTGTTTGTTATCAGAAAACAGTATTAGCGCATTTGGTAAAAAGGAATAATTGGAAAATATATACAATTGATGAATATATTCCGTTATTAGCAAATGCTATTGCTCACTTACGAAAAGATATTGTAATTTCCAGATTATTTACATCAAATATCAAAAGAAATCAGATTGCAATTGGTGAATATACAGGCAATAAGACAAAATGGATGGCACAACTTAGAAATTATATGAATGAGAATAAAATATATCAGGGAAGCAAATTGGAGGAAAAAGATGATACAACCATTACAAGTAGTTAAAAAATTGGATTTTGAAAGAATTGCCGGAAGTGCTGAAGAAAGAAAGGCTGCTGATATTCTTTGTGATTATATCACAGAATTAGGGTTAGACCCGAAAAAAGAAAGCTTCGATTTGATAGCATTTGATACAGGTTCAGCAAAGATAAAAGTTGGTAATAAAGAATTTATTGCTCATCCTTATGGACTAAATAAATCAAATTCAATCAAAGGTGAATTGTTATTTTTAGATAATATCGAAATTGTGAAACATAATCGCGGTGCTTTTCGAAATAAAATTTTAATGAGTTATGGCTTTTCGCGTGGCATTGCTACTATTCTAAAAGAAAATGGAGTAGTTGGATATATAGGTATTGGCAGACCACATAAGAAGGTAAACAGCTCATCTCATCGTCAAGCTTCCTATGAAAAAGGATATGTTGATTCTGTTAATGTAGATTATCAAACAGCTAAAAAATTGATGAAATTTTCAGGTGAAGTGATCGAATTAAATATCGAACAAACAGTAGGAGAAAGAATTGCACATAATATTATCGTCGATATCAAAGGTAAAGGAAGAGATGAAAATCTTACTTTAGCTGTTGGTCATTATGATACAGTTGCATTAAGCCACGGAGCAAGTGATAACACAGGTGGAACTGTTTGTTTATTGAAATTAGCCGAATATTTTTCCAAAAAGCAACCGGAAAGAGATTTGCGAATAATCTTTTTCTCAGGGGAAGAATTGGGATTATTAGGTTCACAAGCTTATGTGAAAGATCATTTTGAAGAAATAAAAGAGCGTCTTGGCTTGGTAGTGAATATCGATGTAGCCGGAGATCCGATTGGAATTGATTCCTTTAATGTAATTGGAAATAATAAGCTTTTAGGTTATGTTGATGGAATTACTAAAGAAAGTGGTTATGTATTTAAATCTAATTTGGATATTTACAGCTCTGATTGCATGCCATTTACCAAATATGAAATTCCTTCGGTTAATATTGCACGATTTGGTGGAGAAGCTTCTTCAAATATTCATACAGAAGATGATGCTTATAGATATGTTTCCAAACTTGGTTTCGAGCCAACAATTCATACATCAATAAACTTGTTAGATCGTATATTAAACGCAAAAGTTTATCCGGTGGATCGTGAAATTGATAAGAGTCTGCGTGATAAGATAGAGAAGTATCTTTATAATTTATCTTATGAAAAAGTAGAATTAGAATGGACACCAAATTATAAGAAATAAAAATTGTCCGATTATTGATTAATGTATAGGAAATGAAAATATTAGAAAATATCTGTTTGGATTTTCTAGTATTTTTATAAGAAGCCATTGTTAGGAGGTAAGTATGAATGCAACGAAAAATGGAAAAGTAAAAAGTAATTCGGAACCGAAAATTAAAATCGAAAGTAATGTATTTCAAAGAGAACATCGAGAATTCCATAATTGTTATACTCTGGATTCAGTAAGACGAGATATTCAATTTTTGAATATGGTTTACGAAGGTAAATGTGGCTTAAATGAAAAAAGTGTAACTCCGGAATTGATAAATGAGCTTAAATCTTATGGAAAGCGAATCTATTTTTTCCTTTTGGGAATGGACTCACATATCACTCCAAAATCTTATATTAAACGCAAATATGAATTTATTAAGAATTATTTTCCAAGTAAAAACGGGCCATATATTTTCTTTCTGGCTTGGAATGGACTTATAAAAAATGATAGTTTTAAACGTTTGATGATGCAGATATTTAATTTAAGAAAATTCGATAATGATATTTGCCCGCAACATATTCCTCATATCGGATCAAGTATGACTCGTTATCGCACAAAACTTGTTTTAGCCGACGATATGGCAGTTGATAAGAATGAGAAAATTCGTGATTATGGTAGAATTTTGGATGATGGAAGCGGTTTGAATATGAGAGAAAAAATTGTTTGGCTTCCTAATGGAAAAGCAATTCCTCTTTTCCCTCAAGCTTATGTTCCAATAAATCAAACCCAAGTTTTTCTAATTCGTCATGGAAGATCGCATTATGAATCCGGTGGAGATAATCCTGTATTTGTAGGTTCCGGATATTGGGATAGTTGGAAAGATAATCGAAGAGTTTCAGGCTCAATTGGAAATTATCTTCATGAAGATGGCATTAAAAACGCTCGTGAGTTAGGAAAAGATCTAAGAGTTGTTGTAGATAAACTTAATGAAGTGGGATATCCATTATGGCCTTGGGCAAAAGAAACCCCAATTAAGGTTTTTGGTTCCGAAAGCGAAAATACAGAGCAAACTTCACGATATTTCTTACAAGAAGCCGGTTACACAAACATTTCATTCAATTCTCTGTATGGAATAAATTCTCAAAAATATGGAGCTTTAACACATCGTTATAAGAAAGATGTTTTTGCTGAGACCGTAAAAATCTATGGTGATACTTGGAAAGGTGATGATAAGGCAAAATTATCTTTAGCTAAAAAATATTTTAAAAACAGATTTTTCCATTTCCCTGAAGGTGAAACATTGCTTGAAGCAGATTGGAGAATTGGATTTAGTTTCGTAGAGATGCTTAAACAAAATCTTGGGAATAGGATTGTTCTTGCTGATCATTCCGGAGCTATTCGCGTATTCAAAGCTATTATCAATACATTGGATTTTGCAGATTATGCTTCCTTGAAAGAAGAGCATGAAGCAATAATTGCATTGAAATATCAACCTGGTATGAATCTACGGTATGATTATCTTCAGAAAAAAGATTATATGCTGAGAAAGAGATAATTATTAAGTGAAAAGTGACAAGTAGAAAGTATAATGTAGAAAGTATAATGTATAATGTAGAATGTATAATGAAGAATGTATAATGTGAGAAGTGAAAGGTGAGAAGTGAAATGTGAAAAGGGAGACGTGAAGATTTGTGAATGTTGAATTTTTAATTGGAAAAACAGAATCTATGATATTTTTGTCACACTGAGTAGGAACGAAGTTCCGTATCGAAGTGCGACAAAATCGTTATAGTCTCTTCATCCTTCGATAACATTCAGATAATCGTTATCATTAAGGATAACAAAAACGGAATTTTTACCTGTTCATCAATTAATAAGAGCCTCTTGAAGTTTCAAGAGGCTCGAGTTATTTTATGCACAAAATTTTCTAAGAAGTAAGTTTTGCTACTTTATCAGATGTAACCAATCTCCTAACAAAAATTGTAATCTTCCTATTAATAAAGATATTCTTGCCATTGCTGTATAACCAAATGCAGCACCGAAACTTACCATTAAGAAATAAATTCCTATCTTAGCAGTAACACCAAAAGCACCTTCATGTTTCTTGCTGAAATAGAAATAAACTACACCGGTAATTGTTCCTACCACTAATAAAATTTGTCCAACAATTACTACCCAATTTGCTCCTGCAAAAGGATTAATCATTGTTGCATTTAATTGACCAATTACGTCAGATTTAAGGAATCTTAAAAAAGAAATTCCAGCTGTTGTGGCAATTAGAATTGCAATAGGAAAACGACTTAGCCATTCTGCTTTTGGAACTAATCGCATCAGCATCATTATGCCCAAAATTGCAGGTAATATCAATATGTAATTTGCGGAGAAATTGTTGGAAAGGGGAGTTAGCAGATTTGGAATCATTACGTTAAAAATTGTGTAAATAAACCAATATCCCGCTGACAATCCAACAAATATTTGCTCAGCAACTTTATAAACCGGATTATCTTTATAAAGGAAACTGAAAATGGCAAAAGTGAAAAATGCTCCGAGCCATATTCCAAGAACTTCAAAAAAATCTACCATTATTTATCTCCTTTTTTCTTTTTATTTCGCCAATAATTGATGTTTCCTATTACGATAAAAATTATTATTATTAGGTGAGCCAAAGATTGAGCATCCATTCCGGCAGTTGCAAGTGCCGGTGCACCAATAAGTTTTTCATATTCTGCTGCAGCTTTTAATCCTGCAAGTAATCCAGTAAGCTGTTTTTGCTCGTTTACATAAGGTAAAATACTGGGAGCGCTAACACCTGTTACCCCACCTGTTACCGGTCTTTTATAAACATCATTTCCAATCTGAACCCATTCTTTTATTCCTGGTGCTCCCGCAGAAAAACTGCAAATATAACTGATATTATTATAGTTTTCGATATTATTCATTATTGGTAACTTATCTATCTTCTTACCATTAGCATCGGTAGGGAAAACAGAACGAAAATTCTTGCCCATTGCTTGAATAGTTACTATTCCACCGACTTTAAATCCTAAATTAACATAATCTTCACCATAAACCAAATCGGGATATTCAGTTGAAAGTTGTTCCATAATATCATCGATCATTTGCACGCCCATCGGCCAAAGTGCAGTAAAAATTATTTTATGTTTTTTCTCAATACTATGACGAACCATTGCTTTTGCCATTGGATGTAATTCAGGCATACTGGCAGGGTCATAATCAAAAGAATATAACACATGAGAACCTGCTGGTGTATTGTCTATCAAATCGTAAGCCATTTGCGTGTTTTCAGTTATTTCAATAGGTAATCCGATTACAAAAATAAGCGGGAAAGCAACACCTAAGAAAATGAATAGATAGATCCAGCGGCGATCAATTGATTTAGCAGCCATTAATTACCTCCTAGATAAGATCTTTCAATTCCTAAGATAATTCGTAACGAACTTCCTATTAATCCTAATCCGGCACCAATCATAATTGCTCTTTGACCGGCTGTTGTTGGATATTTCATTATAAATTGAGATACATTTGGAAGATGTAAGAAATCTAAATTTTCCGGTAGCCAACCAGTTAAGAAACTTCCTAAACTAGTATTTCCCAACATAACTAAAATTGCTGCAATCAGAAGTAAATTTGATTCCGGAGTACGAGCAATAAAAGCACGATAAGCAGCTGAAGCAATAAAGAAGGCAAGAAGACTAAACATTGTAGCTTGAAGATGCTGATATACATTATCAAATAAATAGTCAAATGGTTTGGAACCAATAACTTCTACAATTTTCGTCCCATTTCCTAATAAGCCTACATTTGATTGTGTTCCCCAAAGAGCTCCAAATAAAACCATTATGGCAAAACTTGCTATCGTTATAATGAAATATTGCCAACCTTCCGCTTTGAAACGGATTTTATTTACGTTTACTTTGATCAAATTTATCTGTCCTAATATTAATGCAAAACCTGAAATTATAAGAAACCATTTTTCTATTTCACTGGTTATCATTCCAAAAGGCCAATGAGGTATAAAGTCAGAGATTAATACAATAAATCCTGTGATCATTGCTAATATAAGTGGTAATGTTCTTTTCATATTGCCTCTCTTAATGTATTGTTAAAAAATCTTTGAGCCAACTAATTCCCAAGATTTCAAAAATTATTCCTGTGATTAGAACAAATAAGAATATTGCTTTTCCAATATCTTGTCCCTTTAAGCTTCCCAATTGTTGCGGATCTTTTGAAAGATAAGCACTTGCTGCAAAAAGTTCTTCTCCGATTAATGTGTAATCGCAAGCTGTTACAAAAAATGGTAATTGACTTGGCATTGCTGTACCGGCTGTTTGGATTGCTCCGGAAGCGAAACCTGTTTCAGCTAATATTAACGATTCAGCATAAAAAGCACCTAAGAAGAAATTAGCAGCAGGCTTTTCTCGAACAATAATTCCATCTACTCCGGCAACAAAACCAAATTGGTCATCGGTAAGATAAAATACTGAATCAGGATTAAAAGCATCTGGTCGGCCTGCTTTTAGATATGATTCTTTTACAATCTCTTTTGCTGTGGAAAGAACCATTGAACGACAAACAGGCACTATCAATTCTGTGTCATATTCTGCTGCTCGTTCTGCTAATTTTCCCAGAATTGTTAATCCGGCAATTGTTTGCATATCATCCAAATCCAATGTTCCCGGAATAAATAAAATAGGTTGTCCCATTTCTGTTGCTCTTCCTACCGATTCATTCATAGATTCCAAGCCGGCGATTTTTCTTATATAAAGATCTTTACCGGAACGCGCAGAAATGATGAACCACATAATTGAAACAAATAAGATCAATCCAAAAATCAAAACAGAAATTTTGTCTGTGTTGAACCATTGTGCTTTTGAAGTAGCTTTTGCATGAGCAGATTCAATAATTAATTTATTGAAAGTCCCGGGATTTTTGGGTGATTCAACATTTGCAATGGCATTGATTTTATAATCATATTCTGTTCCGACTTCAATCTCATTAGTATCAGTGTATTTGCCTGATAACTCTGTAAATGTGGTAACTTGATTATAATGACCACCATCATGCCTTCTAAATAATTGCAATTCGATAATCTCTTCTCCGCTGTATTGCCAATTTAGAATGATTCCGGAACCATCATCATTTGGTTTATCAATAGCAGTAAGAGATAGATCTGCAAATAATAGAGAACTGGTGTAGATGATCAATAACAGTACCAATGTCCGTTTCATCATAAGTAACTCCTTAATTTTTGTTTCATATGAAATTCTGTAGTTGATTCAAATTGTCAAACATTTTACATTGATGTTAGATCTGAATGATTTTTTTTTGTAAATTAATTCAGATAAGAAAGTTTATAAGTGTTT
>JAMOPB010000437.1 GCA_027064945.1 Candidatus Cloacimonadota bacterium | reverse complement strand
GATTTGATGCCTTCCTGAACTAAGATTATCAATTAATAAAGTTTTAACTTTTTGTCCTTTGATATTATAAACAGAAATATCCACATTAGTATTTTTGGGTAGTGAGTAAGAAATTGTAGCATTATTAGTTGCAGATAAATAATATGGATTTGGATAGCTATTAAGCGTGAAATTTTCTGCTTCATATTCATTTGGTTCTAAATCTGTTAGCTCGGTTGCAGAAATATTTATCTTATCCAGATAAAGGCAATTTCCATTATCATTTGTAGCTTGGAAACAGATTTTTATATCGGGCATATCGGAATAAGCACTAAGATCAAAAGAGTAAACATTTGCCCAATCAGATTCTTCAGCAGGAACAAATCTGCTATCCATTGGTTCATGTGTGGCAAAGTTTTCATCTAAAACATCAGACAAAGTGGCAATCGTTTCCCAAGTTTCACCTGCATCAGATGATATTAAGATTTCTAATTGATCATCTTTTGGATAAGGCTTATTGGCATAAGCGTGCATAAAACTAAGAGTAATTTCAGTTTTATTTGAAAAATTCAAGAGGGGAGAGATCAATCTATCAACTTCCCCGATATCGTTATATGCGTTAAAATTAATTCCGATCGCTTTTGCTCCCGGTTCGTTTCCACCTGCAAAGTAGATTCCATCCCAAGAAATATAATCATCTTCGCTTTCAACTGTCCAAGCATCCAATTGTAAGGGAATTTCAAAATCTTCAAAAAAAGGAATAGGTAATCCACCCACGTAAATTGTTCCTTGAGTTAATTCATCAGAACCAAAATCATTTTCCACTTCCAATTTTACATTATAAGGTTTTGGAATTGGGAAACTGACTTCGGGATTTTGAGAAAATTGGTCTGTGCTATTTAAATATTCTACACTACTTGCATTCCCATTTGATAAAAAAGACCAATTCCAAGATGTAGGAGAATTTAAAGAACTGTCTGTGATGAAAATATTTTGATCAGATCCAATAATTGAATCGGATAAAGAGAAAGCAGCGATTGGGGCAAAATTATTTTCTACGTGGATATAATTTTCCAAAGTTAATGAACTTGAACCAAACCTATTTGTAGCTGTAAGTGTAACATCATAATCACCGGCAGAATTATATATTATACCGCTTGGATTTTGTTCCGTTGAAGTTTCTATTTCTGCTGATTCAAAATTCCAAGCCCATTCATTCGGTGTATAAAGTGAAAGATCCGTAAAACTAATAGGACTTCCCACATTTACATTTACATGACTTGCAACGAAATTTATTTCCGGCTCATGATTTGGATATATATTAAAAATAGCAGTTTGCCAATCATTGAAGGTGCTTGTACGTGGATTTAAGTTATTTAAATAATAAAATCCGTTAAATAATCCATCCCAACCCCAATTAAAATGAAAATGATTTTCACCTTGATATCCGTCACAAACAAAAGCATGACCGGAAGTGTCACTGCTACCGGAATATTCAAGAGGTAAACCGTCATTAAGATTAGTTTTTAGCATATTTTCCCAATCTGAATCAGAAAAATCTTCTCTATAATAATGTTGTATATCACTATTATAATCGAAATATTCTTCCAAAGCATAGGCAACATCAGATGTCCAGGCACCGGATCCGTGTGTTCCATAATTCATATTTACCGATACTCCGCAATGAAAACCAAGTAGAGCTAAATCATCATTATAGTCTGTAAGGTAGTTTGGAATATTTTCCCAATTATAAGTAGTTTCACCGTAATTTGCTTCATGATAACCATAATCGCTATAATAGCTATGAAAGCCATTTCCTTGTGTTGGATATTTATGATAATGCATTATTTGACTCATGGCGGTTGCTACACAACCAACAGGAACATGTCCATCAACTCCGTCACTATCTTCAGGGCACAAAGTGTTGTAATATTTACATTGATTCCAAAGAGATTTAACAAGAGGCTCAACCACATCTCTATCTCTTTCAGGAGTGAAATTCGGATTGGAATATTTTTGCCAAATATTAGCTATATCGGTAGTTATTGGTAGATTATTTTTTTCGATTTCAATAATTTGTGTTTTGTAAGAATCTAAAAATTGTTGAACTGCAGGTGGAACATCTTCAGTTGGAAATTCTTTATCGGAAGAAAAAGCCAAAATCGGAAATGCAGCATCAGAATTGGAAATAATAGCAAAACCGTTATTATTTGAATTATTGAAAATATATATTTGTTCGTTAGATAATGGAGAAAGTTTTAAGTTTATATCTTTTGACGAACGTGAAATTCCTAAGTTAAGATCAGATTCTATTAAAGTGTTTTTTGCAACCTGATTTGCTTGTTGTAAAGAAATTGGATTTGCTAATAGAAATGTACCGATTAGGAAAAGACTAAAAGCAAGAAGAGTTTTTTTCATATTACCTCCTACGTATATGATAAAATGTAGTTATTATTATGTTTTTTTTATTGGAAAGAAAATAAAAAGCTCCCAAACAGGAAAAGTTTGGGAGCGATGATTATATTTCGATTAGTAACCTAATCTTTTATTTAATTCTTCCATAATTTTTTTAGCTGCTTCCGGCAAGACTGTTCCTGGCCCGAAAATAGCAGCAGCACCTTTTTCATAAAGATAATCATAATCTTGAGAAGGAATTACACCTCCGCAAATAACCATTATATCTTCACGTCCAAGTTTTGCTAATTCTTCAATCAATTGAGGAAGCAAAGTTTTATGCCCCGCAGCAAGAGAACTCATTCCAACCACGTGAACATCATTTTCCACAGCTTCTTTAGCTGTTTCTTCCGGAGTTTGGAAAAGTGGTCCAATATCTACATCAAATCCCATATCCGCATAAGCAGTAGCCACAACTTTTGCTCCGCGATCATGGCCATCTTGTCCCATTTTAGCGATCATAATTCTTGGACGGCGACCTTCTTTTTCTTCAAATGCATCGGTCATTGCGCGAACTTCTTCCACATCGCTTTTTTGTGCATATTCTCCACTATAAACACCGCTAATAGAACGGATTACAGCTTTGTGTCTGCCAAAGTGTTTTTCCATAGCGTAAGATATTTCTCCTAAAGTTGCTCTTTCGCGAGCAGCGTAAATTGATAATTCCAATAAATTACCTTCACCGGTTCTTGCACACTCTTCGATAGCTTTCAGACATTGCTGAACTTTTTCTTCATTTCTTTCAGCACGTAATTTTTTCAATCTTTCGATCTGTGATAAACGAACAGCTGTGTTATCAACTTCCAAGATTTCGAGAGGCTCTTCTTTATCTAAACGATATTTATTAATACCAACGATAGTTTCAGCATTAGAATCGATATGAGCTTGTCTTCTGGCAGCTGCTTCTTCGATTCTCATTTTTGGAATACCTGTTTCGATAGCTTTTGCCATACCGCCAAGTTTTTCCACTTCTTCTATATGCTGCCAAGCACGGTGCATCAATTCATTTGTGAGAGATTCTACATAATAGGAACCGGCCCAAGGATCGATTACACGGCAGATACCTGTTTCAGCTTGTAAGTATAATTGTGTATTTCTAGCGATACGAGCGCTGAAGTCGGTAGGAAGTGCGATAGCTTCATCCAATGCGTTTGTGTGTAATGATTGAGTGTGTCCCATAGTTGCTGCCATAGCTTCAATACAAGTACGAGCAACATTGTTAAACGGATCTTGTTCCGTAAGACTCCAACCTGATGTTTGAGAGTGAGTTCTAAGGCTCATAGATTTAGGATTTTTAGGATTGAAACCTTTTATGATTTTTGCCCAAAGCATTCTAGCTGCGCGAAGTTTTGCCACTTCCATAAAGTAGTTTGTACCTTCAGCCCAGAAGAAAGATAAACGAGGAGCAAAAGCATCAATATCAATTCCTGCATCGATTCCGGCTCTAATATATTCCAATCCGTCGGCTAATGTATATGCCATTTCAATATCTGCTGTAGCACCGGCTTCCTGCATATGGTAACCACTAATAGATATGCTGTTAAATTTCGGCATATATTTTGAAGTGAATTCAAAAATATCAGAGATGATTTTCATTGAAGGTTTTGGTGGATAGATATAAGTATTACGCACCATATATTCTTTTAAGATATCATTTTGGATAGTTCCTGATAATTCTTCCCATTTGGCACCTTGCTCTTCAGCAGCCACAATGTAGAAAGCTAGGATAGGAAGAACAGCTCCGTTCATAGTCATAGATACACTCATTTTATTGAGAGGAATTTGATCGAAGAGAATTTTCATATCCAAAATAGAATCAATAGCTACACCTGCTTTACCAACATCACCAACTACGCGTTCATGATCAGAATCGTATCCTCTATGAGTAGCCAAATCGAAGGCTACAGATAAACCTTTTTGACCGGCAGCGATATTTCTACGATAGAAAGCATTACTTTCTTCAGCAGTAGAAAAACCAGCGTATTGACGAACTGTCCAAGGACGCATTGTGTACATTGTAGCATAAGGTCCGCGTAAGAAAGGAGGTAAACCGGCAGTAAAACCAAGATGTTCACAATCAGCGATATCCTCTTTTGTATAAAGATTTTTTACCCTGATTTGTTCATTTGTTTTCCATTCCAATTCATCCAATAATTTACCGGCATTCTTTTCAGCTTCTTTTTTCCAATTTTCCAGATTCGAAGTTGGTTCCGTAATTTTAAAATCTATTTTGCTAAAGTCTGGATTTTTCATTTTGTCACTCCTATCTTTCCTAAAATATTAGAAAGAATCTCATATACATTGGCGCGAACGTGAATAAATTCATTAACGCCGTCAGCTTTGTGTTGTTCTATTTGATCTTTTGGATATCCGGCTAATACAATAATTGTATCAGGTTTTTCCGCTTTCACTTGTTTTGTGAAGGAAGGAACAAACTCAGGATAGCGTGCATCAGATGAACAGATTACAACAACAGGAGAGTCGCTGGCAATAGCAGCATTAGCTGCTTCTAAAGCATCTTCAGAGCCTTTGGATTCGGTAACGTCAAATCCACCAACTTCGAAAAATCCTCTAGAGAAATCAGCACGACCTTTATATTGAGAAACTTTTCCTAAGCATGCTAAATAACATTTTGGGCGACTATTTTCTTTTGCATAGTTTTCAACTTGGTCACGTAAATTCTCAAATATTTCAGCATTTCGATAAGTACGTATTGGAGTGATTGTTGGCCATTCAGCTTCATCATCGTTTCGGAGTTTTTCTGCAAGAGTTCCGATTGTAGCACCATTTGTTGCTGCAGAAATAAGAGAACCCATAATGTCATTAGGATTAATTTTGAAATCTATATTTTTTTCAATTGTAGAAAGTTCTTTTTTGCGATTGAGGAAAACTTTTACATAGTCAATTTCATTTTTTTCAAATTCCGGTTCGCTCATGTTGGCATACATGTTTGTTCCTACAATTTGATCACGACGAACAACTAAGTTTTTCTTTCTAGCTTCGGAAACCTCAGTTATCCAAGATTGGATTTTTTCATTTTCCAAGCAAGTATAGATTCCGCCTTCCGCTTCGACCAGTTGGAATTTTTTCCATACTTGATCAGCTAATAAACTAGTAAGAGATTCAATATACCAAGAACCTCCGGCAGGATCTATCACGTGAGATAAATGGCATTCTTCATTTAAAATCAATTGTTGATTACGAGCTATTCTACGAGAGAAAGAATTCGGTTGGCGTAATCCTTCGTCAAAAGGATCAACTTGTAAGCTATCAACACCACCAATCACGCCACTGAATGCTTCTGTAGTAGTTCGCAACATATTTACATAAGGATCGTATTTTGTTTTATTGAAAGCAGAAGTTTTGGCGTGGATATAAATTTTTGCAGCTTCATCATCTCCACCAAATTCTTTAACAATTTTGCTCCAAAGCATTCTTGCTGTACGAATTTTAGCGATTTCCATGAAGAAATTAGAACCGAGAGAAAAATTAAATTGAATTGATTTGGCAATCTGATTAATGCTTAATCCGCGTTTTTGCATTTGACGAATATATTCAACAGCTGTTGAAAAAGCAAAAGCTAATTCTTCCACATCAGATCCGCCACCATTATGGTATGCATCAGAGTGAACTGCGATAGCTTTCATTTTTGGAGCATTTTTGGAATTCCAACGAACTAATTCAGCCATTTCGTCATAAGCTTGTTCGATTGAAAGGCAAATATTTCCATCATTAGCGAGTTCGGAAATTGGATCCATTCCGATAGAACCGGAGATGGTTTTGGTTGAGATATTTCTCTTTTTTGCAACAGCCATCAACATTGCAGTTACCGGCAAAGCAGAGCTATAAGCGTGAATGTCAATATCGATGTGATCAATTGATACATTTGATAAGATTGTTTCCAAATCATCTAACGTAGTAATGGAAACACCACCTTTACCTACTTGGAAATCTTGAGCACAATCTGCATCTAATCCTATTCTTGTAGCTTCATCAATTGGGATATTTACAGCTGTTTGGCCACGATTTAAAGCATCTAAAAGAGCTTTGTTAAATTCTTCCGGAGTAGGAACTGAAATAGCTTGTGCTACATTCCAACCGGCAGGATTAGATCCTAGAACTTTTGTTCCGCGAGTGTAATTGTCAAATCCCGGTAACTCACTACTGTTAGGAAGATTTTCGATATCTTCTTGCCAGTAAATTGGGTCTAGTGTAATGCCTTCGTAAGTACGAGTAAGCATGATCTTTTCGTATGGTTTTCCTTTTAGCAGTTTATCTACTGCTACTCTCCATTCCTCTTTGGTATGAGGCTTGAATTCTGTCAGCAATCGTTTATTTGAAGCTGACTCTTGGGTTTCATTAGACATGAAACTTTCCTCCATCGTTTTTATTACAGTTAATTAAAATTTCACTTATCTTGCTAAAGGTTAATCCTTTTCAGCAATTTAAGTTAACAAATTTTACCATAATATGAAGTCAAGCGATAATTACGCGGGAAGTAAAAATATGTTAATAGTGCCAATAAAGATTGTTTTCCAAAAATAAAATGGCGGCTAAAATTGCCGCCAAAAAAAAGTAAATAAATTATGATTATGCTAATTCAGTTTTTA
>JAMOPB010000436.1 GCA_027064945.1 Candidatus Cloacimonadota bacterium | reverse complement strand
TCAAGCTGGCGAATTTTCCCAAACAAAGAAAATGATTTTGATGAAATAATTCTTTTGCGTTATATAGCATTTTATGCCCGTTGATATTAAAATATTGACGGGCTTTTTTATTTATTAATTTATTGTGATTGATGCAGATAACAAAAGTGTTAGTACTTTTATTGTATGAAAAGCAAGCAGAGCATCGCACACGGCATCCATTATATCGCATCGAAGAGGAAAAGGTTGATTGTTTAAAGCAAATTATGAAATTTTAATTGTGTATTTAATGTAGGTAAAAATATGAGTACTAAAATAGTTGTTATCTATATTTTGATTGTTGTACTTTCTTTTTCTTGGCTTTTTGGAGAAGACACCTGGATAAAATCCTATGATTCTTCTATTAATGCTGATTCTTATGTGACTGAAGATGTTTTGATTTGTCTTGATGGAGGTTTCATTAGTGCAGTATCAAATATGTGGGGTGGTTAATTAATGAAAACAAAGATGCGGGGAAACATTCTGTAATTTGGGACGCAAAGAATAAAGTTTCGGGAGTATATTATTATCGATTAGAAGCTGATAATAATGTTGTATGTAACAAGATGTTATTAATCAAGTAAAGGAGGAAATAAAAATGAAGCAGAATTACAGTAGGATTATTTTAATGATTTTCGCAATTATGATGCCGTTTCTATTAACAGCTAACAATCTCAAACTTGAGAATTTTTCATTATCCGAAAGAAATACAACAAGTCACACCATCAAAATAGGATTTGATGTGAGTTGGGACAATAGTTTTCGTGAAAACGGAGATGGCACAGAATTTAGTGCAGATAATTGGGATTCCGTATGGATATTTGCTAAATATCGTGTTGAAGGTGGCAATTGGCATCATTGTTCACTTGCTACCAGTGGGCATATAGCGCCTGCAGGGAGCATTATTTCCAATCCACCGGTAGGTAATGACAACCGGCAAACCGGGGTGATGATGTACCGCAATTCTGCCGGTGTTGGCAGTAATAATTGGGATAATGCTAAAATCGTATGGGAATATGGAACAGACGGAGTAGTAGATGATGCTTCGATAGAAATTCGGATTTTTGGTATAGAAATGTGTTTTATTACACCTGGGGATTTTTGTATAGGTGATACTGATAGTAGTGGAACTTTACGGCAGCAAGAAAATATATCATATGTACAAATAACCAGTTCTCCGGTTGTTGTTAAATGCACCGATACAAATTATGATGATGCACAACTTGAAGGTGACGGAATTCTTGTTGATGGAGATGATGGGATTGACGAAGATGGAATAACTACTATCAGCAACTCAAATTACCCTACCGGTTATAAAGCTTTTTATATGATGAAGTATGAGATTACTCAAGGGCAGTGGGCAAATTTTTTAAATACACTTACTTCATCACAGGCGACATATCATTATTATGCCAGTTCAAATTATCGCTATACTATTGGTGGAGCTCATCCAAATTATGAAGCTTCTCGACCTGATAGAAATTGCAATTATTTAACCGTAATGGACGGAATGGCTTTTGCCGATTGGGCAGGTTTACGCCCGATGACCGAACTTGAATATGAGAAAGCTTGTAGAGGAATAAATGGGTCAATTATTGGTGAATATGCTTGGGGAACCAGAGACATTCGTTCAGACGGGTCACTAACAATAAGTGGAGAAGAAGATGGTACTGAAACCATTACTACAGATGTTAGTAGCGGAGCTTGTTTGTATGGGAATGATGAACATTCTGGTGGGGATGGTTCTAGAGGTCCTCTCAGAGCGGGCATCTTTGCAAAAACAAGTACAGACAGAAAAGGATCAGGAGCAACCTTTTATGGAGTTATGGATATGAGTGGAAGTTTATGGGAGCGAACTGTAACACTTGGAAATTTAACAGGAAGAGGATTTCAAGGAACTCATGGAGATGGAGTACTAACCAGTGATGGATTTGCCGATAAAGCAAACTGGCCGGGTTATGCAGATAATAATGATAATAAAAATAGTGGCGCAACAGGATCCGGTTTTCGTGGTGGTGGATGGCATAATAGCGAAGCAGATTCTCGAATATCAGGGCGTTATAATGCATCTTATGCCAATACATCTAACTATGAAACTTATGGGTTTCGAGCTGTAAGAAGCTGGTATTAGGAAAAACTGAAGAATAAAAAAAATAAAAGCTGAAATTGATAAAATTCCAAACCTATTCTTTTTCATATTTTAGATTTTATGATTTCTCTCTTTCAGCTTTAACAAAAGGAGATTTTAAAATGAAAATAAAACAAAATATTTTGATAATAACAAT
Source organism: Candidatus Cloacimonadota bacterium (assembly GCA_027064945.1). GTDB lineage: Bacteria > Cloacimonadota > Cloacimonadia > Cloacimonadales > TCS61 > DAOWES01. Next base: position 4,768 of record JAMOPB010000436.1, on the reverse strand, counting down.
AATGCTTTTATCAATCGGTTTATTTGCAGAAAACGATATGGGGAAAGGTGGAAGTTATAGCGGTGCTACAATGCTTTCTTCCGATGTAATAAGTATGGGAGATGTTACATTGCCGGTAACACTTTCATCATTTACAGCAATAGTAACTTCAGAAAATTATGTTCAAATAAATTGGCAAACACAATCAGAAACAGGCTTGGCAGGCTATAATGTTTACAGAAGCACAACTGATAATGTAGAAAATGGGCTTAAGCTAAATTCGATCTTAATTAATCCAACTAATACTTCTTCTGAAAGTAATTACAATTTCTCAGATAAAGAAGTTGAATTTGAACAAGATTATTTTTATTGGTTGGAAAGTGTTGAACAAGATGGATCATCAACTCTTTTTGGGTCTATTTCTATCAGAATTCCAAATAATGGTGATGGTGAATCAGATGCTCCCGAAATCGCATTAGAAACAAAAATTCAATCTATTTATCCGAATCCGTTTAACCCATCCACAACAATTTCTTTTTCATTAAAACAAGAAAGTGAAGTTAATATTTTTGTATTTGATTCTAAAGGACAATTAATTAAAAAAATAGAAAATGGCATCAAACAAAAAGGAAATCATTCTGTTGTTTGGAATGGAAAGGATTCTAATGATAAAACAGTTTCATCAGGTATTTATCTATTTAAAATGAAAGCAGGAAAATATGAATCAACTGAACGAGCAATTTTGCTGAAATAAATCGAGTTGCTCGCTAGTTAATTAGAAAGAGATTAACTAACGGAATCGTGACAATTTTATGGAGTTTTGTCGGTAAAAAACAGCTCTACGCCAAAAGGCGTGCCAGCTGCCAATCATTATTCCAGCATTTATATAAATGGAGGGGCAAAAAAACAAATTTTGAGGTTTATTTTATAGTTTTGTACTTATCAGCAACAATCACTAACAGAAGATTATAACACTATACAAAATGGGAATGATAATGTTTTAGAAAGTGATTTCATTATTGTTGCTTCAGAAATATCTTTCATAAAAAAAATCACTCCCTGATTTAATAAAAGTATAAAAACACAAATGTTCTTTCTATCATAAAGAATTTAGATATGTTTTTAAGTGTTCAAAAAAATCTTAGCATTCTTTTTCTAACATATTTATCTTTTGCAAAATATCTTTAGCTATAAAGCGGTAAGTTTCTTTATGATTGGTTGACATCTTATATTCTGAAATTAGAATTTTTTCGCCAATAACAATTTTCATAGAATCTTTTCTAAAGATGGATTTTACCCAGCTTTTTGGATATTTGATAAAAACAGGCAGAATATCACTTTTAGTTTCAAAAGCAATTTTTCCAATTCCCGGTTTAGCTGAAAAAGATTTTCTGGAACCTGTGGGGAAAATCATAAGCGTGTGTCCGCTTTCTAATACAGATTTTGCTTGCGTAATTGCTTTTCTATCTATTTGACCGCGGCGAACAGGTATTGCTCCAACATACTTTATCAAAATATTTAACAAAGGAACATCAAAAAGTTCTTTTTTGGCAATTATATACATTTCTTTCCGCAAGGTTGCTATTACAAGAGGAGCATCAATAGCTTTAACATGATTAGGAGCAATAATACATCCATCAATATCTTTTAATCTTTCCGGATAGACTATTTTTAAATTCAAAATATATGAAGTGAATAAATTCACAATGAAAACTAAAAATCTGAACCAAATTCGCATACTTTATCTCCTGTAACTTATAATACCCTACGGTTTTTAGGAAAAATCAATATCAATGTCCTTTCTTAAAAATTTGTTTAGACTGTAAAAAAAATGTATTGATATAATGAGCAAAATTCCAATTGATATAATACTTATTTCTCTAAAAAAAATATTTATCTTTTCCATTAGATCTCCTTTTAAAAATAATCAACAATTTAGGATAAAACAATTTTTATGCCTAATTAAAAATATTATCTCTTAATAATTCCATAAAAAAGTACTTCAAGAAGCTTATCAACATTAGACTCCATCTCAGATACTGGAATTTCTGTTGACCATGAATACTCCAGACCTTTCAACGCTACAATAATTGCAAAAGCTGTTAGTTCAATGTCATTTATACAAAAAATATTGCAATTTTTGCCATATTCTAGAATATTTTTAATGGTTTGTAATTCTTCCTGAGTATTTTTTAATCTTAATTTTTCTATAAAAGAATAATGTTCAAGATATTCATCCTTTAACGCATTATTTATATTTGACATTTCCTTCAGAAATTTCATTCTAATTAAAATATATACTTTTAATTGTTTTTGAGGTGAAGTTTCTCGCTTTATAGATTCTTGAATTTTATTTCTGAGAAAAATATTTTCTTGTTCTACAACTTCTTTAAATAGACTTTCTTTATTTTGAAAATAGTGATATATGGAAGCTTTCCCAATTCTTGCAGATTTTGCAATTTCCTCAATCGTTGTTTTGAAAAATCCAAATTTCGAAAATTTCCTTCTCGCTACTTCTATTATTAATTTCTTTTTATCATTTCCTTTCATTTTTAACTCCTAATATTCGAATATTTGAGTTCTGTGGTCGAATAAAGAAAATCATTAATATTTAGCAAGATATTTTTCAATGATTGTGGCTAATTTCTCTGTACTAAGATGCATAAGGATTTATTTGCACAGGTCATAACACCTCGAGTTACCTTGGTTTATCCCAGAACCTGATTCTAATGAATATGAAAACGGCTAGTTATCTTTGTTGTTTTAAGAAAGGTAGTAAATTTTGTCTTTGATCTTGAAATTCATAATGATAAAGCAGATCAAACATGTATGTTGCGACATGCCTTCTATCCTCATTAAAGGTGTTCAAGAGAATTTGGGCAAAGCCGAATTAACGTTCGATAAATTTCCTATAATTAAAATAATTAATGAAGCTGTTTATCAAGTGCACAGAAAAGAAGTAGCATCAAAAAACACGTTATTTGTTCTTGAAAAATCAAAATAGCCAACTAAAAAACAACGAGAAAAGTTGGAATAATTATCTTTAAATAAAAATTGAGTTAAGAGATTTGAGTCTTTCAAGACGGTCATATATTTTTATTGGGAAAGCTTGATTTCAGAAGTTGATTGATTCTTATCTACCCATTTAAAACTACAAGAACCGGCTAACTTCTTATTTATTGTGGTTCCTAAATCTCTATCAAAAATATTTGCTGTTACGGTTGCTTTTCTTATCTGATGCTCACGATCAATTTTTAAATGTCCATAGCCTTCCGTAATTTCAGCAACTTGCTTTAGAGGTGCTGAGAATTCTAAAGGTGAGTTGATACTGATGTTCTCAATTTCTTGTAAGGAATTTCGGCTTTCTTCTTTCAGTCTAACCAGAATAGCGGTTTCATCTCCGTTTTCTTCTCGGGAAATACCTGATTTTGTTCCCAAAGTAGAGGTTCTGATTTCTGAACCGATTTGGGCAACCGTTAATCCGTAGCGAAAAGCTTTGTCCCTATCAACTACTATATGTCTTTCCGGTTGTTGTGCTTTTAGTAAATTATTAACTCAAGTTTCGCACATCTTTCTTTCAGTGTTTCTCACGCATTCATTTTTTAAAAGCATCTATATTTTCTTAGTTAACTTTCTATGTTTTTGGCTGTTATGCAATAAAATCCGACTAACATCATTAAATGGTTTTATTAAAAGTTGCGACTTTAGATACCAACTTTTCCGATATTTTCAATTTTTTACCTGTTTTTCTTAAAACTGTATCATCGGCAATTAAACATTTTGGACTGCTATTTTCACTATTATCAGCTTCGCTATTTTTTTTTACACAAAAACGAAATCTTTTTGCAACAGAATATAAGGTTGAACGCCAATTTATATTTTCATTATTTTTAAAATGATAGTACACATCTTTTTTCACAGGAATCAGAATTATAAAGACCTGATAAAAATAAAGCTTTAATTGATGCAATTCCTGCAAATGGAAAGATTAAGAGAGTTGTCAGGATATTAACTCCCTCAAAATCTTTTTTCTTTATTTTCCCTAAATCCTGTATTTTTTTTACACGCTATAAAATCTTGAAAGAAATCAATAATGTTGTCCGATATTTGACCTTTTGCAGTGTCGATAAAAAGTTATTTACTTATGATTCTCCATTGAATTTTTTGATAATTTTCATTTAACCCTTCGTTTGGGTTATTGTTTGTAACATATTACAATATACACAGATAGGATGTTTTTGTATAGCTTTATTTACTATTTTTAGCTGTTATTTTTCAATGATTCAGCAACTGCTAAACTTGAGTTACTTTTAATAATAAATATACCATTTATCCATTTTTACTTTGTTTTTATAATTATCTTCAAGCCATTTATAACCTTTGGGAAGAGGCTTTTTGTATAAAATAAGTACCGTAGGGTTTTTTATTATTTCCTTTAGAGATGTAATACCTGACGGATCTCTCAGATCTAATAAATATTTTTTCCATTCGTCATTTGTTTCAAATTGTGTTTCTCTATTTAATTTTTTACTTCCATCGTTCAAAGATATAATTGATTTATTTAATCCAAATGCAATGGATGGTTTTCTTGTATTATAAACTAAGATAGTTCTATCTCTGAGGTGTTTTTCAATTATAAAATCTGTCACCGGTTTAGAACTTTTTATTTTCAGTTGATTATTTCCCATTACATTGGTTCCTGCAATGATAATAAAAATTGCCAATATAACATTTAAAATCACAACCTTATTTTTGATATCCATTCTCTTATTATGGTACAAATAAATCA
>JAMOPB010000435.1 GCA_027064945.1 Candidatus Cloacimonadota bacterium | reverse complement strand
CACATTTCCCATTTCACTTCTTACTTCTCACTCTTCACGCTTTCTGCAATAGCTGTCAGTGTGACAGAAACATCACAGATTCTGGTTAACAATTCAAAATTAAAAATTCAAAATTTACAACTCTTCACCTTTCACATTTCACTTTTCCCTTTTCCCTTTTCACATTATACATTATACATTATACATTTTACATCATCCATTATCCTTTCCCTTTTCACTTCTCAATTCATACTTTTTTCTTTTGCTTGACTTAGTTCGTTAATTTATCAAATTTTATCAATAAATCATGGGAGGAATTTATGGTTGATAACAAAATAGAAAATCTAAAGAAACAAATCGATATATTAAATGAAGAGAATAGAAATCTAAAAGAAGAACTAAAAAAATGTCGCCCGGCAGATGAAAGATTAAGATCAATTATAGAATCTAGTGAAATAGCTGTTATCGATTATCTAATTCCTATTTCTTACCACTTATACTATTGCCCCGAATTTGCCAAAATTCTTGGATTTGGAGATGATGAGATTTTTCTATTAAACCAAGAAATAGATTGGTTTGCAAATAGAATACACAAGGATGATTATAAAAAAATTCAACCTATGATTGATGATTTAAAATCCGGAAAAATTGATTCTTCCCATTTCAAAATTAGATTTTTAAGTAAAGAGGATAAATGGATTTATCTTAAAATTTATTGCATAGTTAAGGAACGGGAAAAAAATGAGATAGTTCGAATACTTGCTGTTCTAGAAGATATCACTCAGCAGCAAAAGATTGATATTAAATTAATGTCTAGTGAAAGACGTTACCATGGAATCTTTGAGAACTCTCCCCTATCTTTATGGGAAGAAGACTGGTCAGATGTAAAAAAATATTTGAATAAATTACAGGAAAATGGTGTAGAGGATTTTGAAACATATTTTCAAGAGCATCCTCAAGCTGTTTCAAAGTGTATTTCTTTAGTAAAAATATTAGATGTAAATAAACGCACTTTACAAATGCACAAAGCTCATAATAAAAATGTGTTCCTTTCAAATTTAAGTCTTGTTTTTACAGATTCTTCCGAGAAATATTTTATTGATGAACTGGTTTCTTTTGCCAATGGAAAAACTACCTATGAAGCTGAAAATATTCATAGAACCCTTGATGGAGACATTCTAAATATAAAGCTTAGGATGAATGTTGTGCCTGGATATGAAAAGAACTTGAGTAAGGTAATTGTTTCAATGATGGACATAACAGAGAAAAAGAAAATCGAAAAAGAACTGGAAGAATTAAAAACTGAATACGAAGCATTAAATAAATCACATCAAGAACTGGAAAGTGCAATCTCAATTTGTTTGTCTTGTAACAAAGTAAAGATTGACGAAGATTTCAATAATAGAGTTTTGGATTATTTACACCGTCATCCTGAAGCTGAATTTATTCATTATGTTTGTTCAGATTGCAGAGAAAAATTAATTAAACACAGTAAAAAGGAGTTATAGATGAATCGATTGGTTATAAAAGCCATTGAATTATTCGATGGGAAAGAAAAAAGTGAAGAAAAATATATTATCATAGAAGATAATAAAATCGTTGAGATTACTTCAAATGAGATGGAATATGATTATAGCGGATATGTAACACCTGCATTTATTGATGCTCATTCACATATTGGAATGTTCCGAGATGGCGAACCCGGAGTTCAGCAAGAAGGAAATGATTATTTAGATCAGATTCTTCCTACTTATGATCCATTAAATAGCATCTATTTTGATGATCGTGCTTTTTCTGATGCTATTGATTTTGGATGTCTTTATAGTTGCGTGGTTCCCGGAAGTGGAAATTTAATGGGTGGTCGTGCAATGATTATCAGAAATTTTGCTGAAAACAGGAAAACTGCATTGGTAAAAGATTATGGCTATAAAATGGCATTAGGATACAATCCACGTGGAACAACTTCTTGGAAAGGTCATAGACCAAACACCAGAATGGGAATTTATGACCACTTGGAAAAAACTTTTGATGAAGTAATTCAAGCGAAGGCAAAAGAAGATCTAAAAAAAGAAAAGGCAATTCATGAGCTGAATGTTAAATTCGCCGATAACAAAATAACTGAAAGCGAATACGAAGTGCAAAAAGAATTTATTAATCGAGAATATGAGTTAAGTTTTAATGAAAAGCAAAAAGCAATCATTGAATTATTAGAACAAAAGAAAATTGCAAAGATACATGTTCATAAAGAAGATGATGTTCTATATTTGATTAAATTTGTAAATAAATATGGCATTAAATGTACTGCAGATCATACAGGAGATGTACATCATATAGAGATCTTTGAAGAATTGGCTAAGAATAATATTCCAATTATTTATGGTCCAATCGGTGGGATCGCCGAAAAAACTGAATTAGCTCATGCTTATTACCAAAATGCAGGCTTATTGTATAAATCTAATGCTACTTTTGGATTAATGACAGACCATCCTGTTGTTTGGGCTCCACATCTTAGGGAAAGCCTGAAATATTTTATGATTCATGGAATGTCTCAAACTGAAGCAATAAATTTAATTACAAGAAAAAATGCTGAGCTTTTGGGCATTGATGACATTTTGGGAACTATCGAACCAAATAAAATAGCAAGCTTGATTGTTTGGGATAAAAATCCTTTTGATCTTGCTGCTTATCCAAATGCTGTTATTGCTGAAGGTAATGTAATTAGAGAAAAAAAATAAAATCCTATATTTACTTCTTTATTGTAGATGCTCACTTTTAGATGTGAGCATCTATTTTTTTATTCTTTCACTTCGTTCCAAATCAAACTATTTGTAAATCCGTGCCACATAAAAAGTAATGCAACTATTTGAAGTGGGATAAGAATATATACTCCCGGAAAAAATAGAGTAAACAGGTAATGTATTAATCCAAATATCGGGAAAATTATAAAAGTTATTAACAGGTACGAAGAACTACGATAAGATAAAGATTTGTTTCCGATAAACTTTTGAGAAAACGGTAAATATTTATCACTTAAGATGAGAAACATCAATATCATAAGCAAAGAATTCAATAGTATAACTATCAATTCAGGCAAAATATGCAATCCCCATAATTTTAGTACTACAGCATTTAAAATAAGAATTATCGGAAATTGAAATCTCATAAATAATGCAAAATCTGCTCCAAGAAAAATAGGTTTTGGAGATTTTATTGGCAGGTATCGAAAAATCCAACTTGCCTTATAATATGAGCTATGAAATATTATCATGTAAATTTGAATAGTCATAAAAGATAGGATATAAACCACGTAAAAATACTTTGTATTACAAAGATTTGCACCTTGCTCTTTAAATGCTCTGTACAACATAAGCATTGGAAAGAATATCGACAAGAAAACAGCCGGATAAATTGTCATTTTTATTTTTCTATCTGAATTTATAATCTTATTGGAAAGATGATAAAATGCTCCAAATTCAAATTTATCAAAGAATTTTGGAAATAGAATTAATTCTCGTTTCTTCTTCGGTCTTGAAACATTAATCTTTAATTTAAAAAGATTTTTTTCGAAAAAAGGTGCAATAACTTTTGCAAATAGAAAATATCCAATAATGGAAAATGAAAATGCAATAATAGATAGTTTTAGCATTAAAGAAAAATTTGTGTCCTTAACGAAAAGTGCCGGGAAAGCTGCAAACCATGATGTTGGTATAAAGTATAATGCACTTGGTAATTCACCCTCAAAAAGGGAGTTAACAGATTTCTCATTATTCAATGCTAATTGATATCCTACAAATAAGATCAATGATATTGCAATTTGAAGATAACCTGTAAAATCTTTTAATCTTTCTCCGCTAAAGATTTTGAGTAGAATTCCAAATAGAATTGAAGTAATTGCGATAAGTAAAAATATTTCAGCAACGATCATAATTACAATTGGGATAACAATAAATGCATTAAAAAAATATCCGTAGAATAAGATAGACGGCAAAGACATTAACATAGCTAATCTGAAAAACGTGGAAAACAAATACAAATTTTTTGCAATAGAAAGTGATTCCGGTTTTATAGGTGTAGGTAGTAGAAAATCTGCATCTCTCATATCAAAAAAAGTGATCGAGAATTCTGTAAATAATATCATTAATGTGAAAAAAGCTATTATGGAATAGAGAAATGTGAAACTTGTAAAAGGATTTTCTACAGCTAAAATAGCAGACATTGAAGCAAATAAAAGTCCAAAAACAAGGAAGAAAATATTTTCGAAACTGAAATTAATTTTCCTCTCTTTTTCTCTCTTCTTTGTTTGAGAAAATTGCATTAGAGAACGTCTTGAGCCTTCTGTAATTTTTAATTGTAAGATAAGTCTAATTTCAGAATAATCGTATCCGAAAAGATTAAATAAAAATTTAAATAGATCAAGAAATCTTAAAGCAAGATAATTTTTCATCGCTTAATCTCCGATAATTTTTATAAAATTATCGGCTACTTCTTCCGATTTTGTAAAACCTGTTAAATGACTGAATGCTCCTTCCAGTGAACCGCTTTTACTTTGTTCCTGAATCTGGGCAAAAGTTCCATCAGCAATAATTTTTCCATCTTTAATGAGAATAATTCGATCACTTATTTTTTCTACAACATCCATAAGATGTGAACTGTAAAAAATGGTTTTACCCGCTTCTGCCAATTTGGCTAAAAGTGTTTTTAGAACTTGAACAGAATTTGCATCCAAACCATTTAAAGGTTCATCCAAGATAATTATATCAGGATTATGAAGAAGTGCAGAAATCAACAGTATTTTTTGTTTCATACCTTTTGAGTATGTGCTGATTTGCTCATCTAAAGATTTTTCTATTTCAAGCAATGTAGCTAAACTTCTGATTTTATTGTGCAATTTATCTAATTGGATTTTGTAGATTTTACCAAAAAACTCTAATATCTCAAAACCGGTTAAATTCTCATATAGATCACCACTTTCTGGAACATAACCTATTTTTGTTTTATAATCAGTTTTGTTTTTAGAAATATCTTCACCGAATATTTCTATTGTCCCTTTATAACCACTTTGCAGATTTAGCATTAACTTGATAGTTGTTGTTTTCCCTGCTCCATTTGGGCCAATATATCCGATAATTTGTCCTTTCTTGATGTCTAAATTTATATCTTTTAATATATTCTCTTCATCTAATGAATATCGAAATTCTAAATTACGAATCTTTATAACATTTTCCATCCCTTACCATTCCTATTTTTCTATTATAATTAGTGGTTTGTAGGATAATTTTATAATCCGTTTTCTTTGAAAAGTTTTGAGTATTTATGATCATCAACTTTGATATGATTTACCAACCATTTCTTCAAAAAATCCCATAATTCAACGGTTAATATTTTGTCACTACCCTCGCGTTGAATATCACCGTTATCAAAAGATTTTTTTAATTCCTTAATTTTGTTTATGAAAAATTTATGCTCGGCAATGTGCTCTTCAGCATATTCATAATTAAATTTTTCAAAGTACTTTTCTTCGGTAGCAAAATGGTAGATTCCATAATCCAATAATTCGTTAAAAGTTGTTTCAAGAACATCATAAGCTTTTCCATTCATCATAGAATTGAAAAAATTATTAAGTATATCTACCAATTTTTTATGCTGTATGTCAATTTCTTCTATACCCATAGAAACTGAAGAATTCCATTCAATTAAATTCATTTTCTTTCCTCTTTATCTTTTTTTTACAATATAAAGCTTTAAATAAAATCTTTATCCAAAACATCAAGCAATTCTTTAATTTTTCTTTCTACTTTAGAAAATTTCTTTTGTAAGTCATCTAGATTTTCTACAAACATTACGCTTTCCAAAAATCCAACTTCATTTTCCGGTAAATCTCTGTAGGTATATCTTAAACCAAAATCAAATTTTGAAGGGCGATACTTTATATTCAAAAGCATAATAAATCTATTCATAAAACCATTATAAATGGCAAGTGCATCAATAGAATTCCCGCGTTTAATCTGTTTTTTAATATCAATAATTGTAAATGGAATATATTGTTTCATAAGTAAATAGCTATGTTTACATTTTTCATTTACAACATCTTGAGGTGTTGGTGTGCTATCAATCAAATTTTTCTTATCAAACCAAATTATGGAGTTTCCATGTCGGTCTGATTCGGTAAACCTATTTTCTGCACTTTCTTTTTCAATAAGAAGATCTACATAAAAAAATTCCGGTGCATTTTCCAAAATACAGAAAATCTGCGAATGACCATGCCAAGATGGTTCCGGCATTCTGAATTTATTTTTTATCCCATATCTATCATCCAAATAATCTTCTATTAATTCAAAAGTTTCTTCAATAGCATCATCTTTTACGATCAATGCTAGATCTAAATCAGAATACTCATCTAGAAAACCGGTTGCAGCAGAACCACCTTCCCAAGCTGAAATTATGCTTTCGTTTGGTTGTAAAAGTACTTTTAATTCTCGGACAATTTGTTTGTAAAACTCCGTCATATTTGCTCCTAAAATTTAAATAAATTATTATGGGAAAAGTAGTCTGTAAAATCAGAATTATATACTCTACTCGTTTTCAAAGTTTATATGAGAACGAGTAGAGAAAAAACAAACTACTTACCAGAAATCGTTAATCCTTCAAATTTTATCCAAGGATATATCGAAAATCCGCTATTAATTCGCTCAGCGGAAATATCCGTAATATCATTAAACATATCAGCAATATTTCCACTGATCATTGTTTCTGAAATAGGATATTGAATTTCCCCATTTTCGATGTAATAACTATTTTTTGCAACGCCTGAAAAATCACCGTTATTGCTAGGTTCTCCACCGCTGAAACGACATAACAAAATTCCTTTCTTTGTTGATTTGATCATCTCTTCCAAAGATTTTTCACCTTTATCAACAACTAAAAATCCACCATTGTTATTTACCTTCTTAAAACCTGTTTTATTAGAAGCATATAATCCGACTATGAAATTTTTCAATATACCATTTTCTACCAAATCCAGATTTTCAGCTATAAACAACTCATTTGTAAAATCATATCCAATCATATCTTTATGCAATGGCATAGATCTTAATGTGAAATTGTTACTGGCAATTTTCCTATTCAGTTTGTCT